>NZ_JAACYS010000020.1 GCF_009996845.1 Pallidibacillus pasinlerensis
ATTAATGTTGTACAAAATATACTAGTATAGAAAATGTTGAGGAGGTACTTCATTGAATACGCTATTTGTTATTATAAATATTATAATCTTACTAGCCCTTATTGTTGGCTTATTTATGATGCAGAAGAAACATGTTTCATTTTCAAAACGTGTTTTTGCTGGTCTAGGACTCGGGCTTTTATTCGGTGTTATTATTAATTTAATTTATGGAACCGATTCTTTTGTAACTGAACATACGATTGAATGGTTCAATATCGTTGGTTCTGGTTATGTGAAATTACTACAAATGGTTGTAATGCCGTTAATATTTGTATCCATAGTTGGAGCTTTTACTAAAGTTACTTTATCCAAAAACCTAGGAAAAATCAGTTTTTACGGTATCGGAATATTAATTTTAACAACAGGAATTGCGGCTGCAATTGCCATCGCAACAACTGTAGGATTTGGTTTAGATGGAATGGAGCTACATGAAGGAGAAGCGGAAAAAGCTCGAAATGAAGCTCTTGCTGAACGAGCAGCAATGGTTGAAGATTTAACAATTCCTGAACAAATCTTATCCTTCTTCCCGTCTAATCCATTTGCAGATTTAACTGGATCTCGTCCAACATCGACAATTGCGGTAGTTATTTTTGCAGCGTTTATCGGTATGGCCTATTTAGGGGTAAAACGGAAACAGCCTGAACAAGGTGAATTTTTCAAGAAAATTATTGATGCCTTATATGCCATCGTAATGCGAATCGTAACATTAGTATTACGTCTAACTCCTTATGGTGTATTAGCATTAATGGTAAAAGTAGCTGCTACTAGTAATTACGCAGCAATTATCAATCTAGGGAAATTCGTCGTTGCTTCATATGTAGCCCTAATTGCGATGTTTATTGTGCAATTATTATTAATTTCTTTTGCTAAATTAAATCCAATTACGTTTGTGAAAAAAGGAATGCCGGCGTTAACCTTTGCGTTTACATCTCGTTCAAGTGCAGGTACATTGCCACTGAACATTAAAACACAAACAGATGGTTATGGTGTTTCTGAAGGTGTAGCAAACTTTATCGGTCCATTTGGTTTATCGATTGGTCAAAATGGTTGTGCAGGAACGTATCCTGCAATGTTAGCGGTTATGGCTGCACCAACAGTAGGCATCAATCCACTTGACCCAGGGTTTATCGTATCACTTATTTTAGTTATTATGATTAGCTCCTTTGGTGTAGCAGGTGTTGGTGGTGGAGCTACTTTTGCTTCTTTAATTGTTTTATCTGTCTTAAACTTACCGGTTGCGATTGTTGGGTTGTTAATTACTGTCGAGCCACTTATTGATATGGGACGTACTGCATTGAATGTGAGTGGAAGTATGATGTCAGGTGTACTTACTGGTAAAATTACTGGTGAATTAAATGAAGAAGTATACAATGATAAAAATAGTTTAAATGAAGTCGTGGAGGCATAAAAAGTAGACGCAATTAATAAATTTTTATAATGCCTAAAAAATAATAAATAAATTGAGTAAAAAAGTAAAAGGACTGCCAGTCAGCAGTCCTTTATTTATGCACTTAAGTTTTCTAAAACCCCTTTAATTAAACTCACAAATTTTTCTCTTGCCTTAGCTGCCACATCTATCACTTCTTGGTGACTAAGTGGAGTCTCTAATATTCCACTTGCCATATTTGTTAAACAAGAAATACCTAACACTTTCATATTGCTATGGGCAGCAACAATTACTTCCGGTACAGTAGACATACCGACCGCATCGGCACCTAACGTACGAATCATACGGATTTCAGCAGGTGTTTCATAAGTTGGACCTGTCCACCAAGCATAAACCCCTTCATGTAAAGTTACATCTTTTTCTTGAGCAACTTGCTGAGCAATAGCTTGTAGATCTTTATCATATACTTGGGAAAGATCAGGGAAGCGTGTACCAAGTTCATCATTGTTCGGTCCGATTAATGGATTCGCACCTGTTAAATTAATATGGTCTGTAATTAACATTAAATCGCCAGGCTCGAAATCTTTATTAACAGCACCACAAGCATTAGTAATAATTAATTTTTCAATACCTAACGCTTTCATGACCCGAACAGGGAAAGTTACTTCATCCAAAGTAAATCCTTCATAATAATGGAATCGACCTTTCATTGCTGCGACAGTTACACCCATTAAGTCACCAATCACTAGTTCATTCGCATGACCAACTGCACCGGATTGGGCAAAGAAAGGAATTTCGTTATAAGGAATATTTACCGGATTTTTAATTTCATCGGCAAGGGAACCTAAGCCAGATCCTAAAATTAAACCAACCTTTGGTTTCGCATCGGTTTTGCTTGCTATGTATTGTGCTGCTTGATTAATCTCTTGAATGTTATGCATGTATGTAAACCTCCATTTATTGCAATTAAAAATTGCAATCCATTATTTTCCTATCCATATAGAGTTTAATGAAATAAATTTTGTTTGTAAATAGTTAAAAGAATAGGAATGTAAAATGTGTCTATATTCCAGTTCAAAATTGCCTAGCACATTTATTCTTTATTATCCCCATAATTATTATACGGAAAAACTTATAATTTTATTCACGAATAGTTGTTTTTCTAGTCTGAAAATTATTTATATTGTATAATTAATTTGTAGTTCTAAGAGTGTGACTTTTTGTTGCCTTTTTTATATGTAAAGGGGGATATAATATGTCAAGATTTTCTGGAGCAATTGCTGTTGTAACAGGTGCGGGAAGTGGCATTGGTGAGGCAACAGCAAAACGGTTTGCTGAAGAAGGGGCAAAGTCATTCTTGTTGGCCGGACGTTGGAAAAGTTAGAACGAGTAGCAGCAGAAATAAATGAACAAGGTGAAAAAAGTGCCTTTCCTTTTGTTTGTGATGTAACCGAAGAAAAAGATGTGAATCTTTTAAAAGACTATATTGTAAACGATTTCAAAAATTTACATATTTTAGTGAACAATGCCGGTGGAATGGAAAATTCAACAATACAAGAGACAACATATTCAACTTGGGAACAAATGCAAAATGTAAATTTAAATAGTGTTTTCCTCGTTTCAAAAGTATTAGGAAAAATAATGATTGATCATCCAAACCAAGAGAATATGGACCGCACCATCATTAACGTTTCATCTCTATCTGGTCATAAACCAGGTGCGAAATTCCCACATTATAGTGCAGCAAAAGCATCGGTTTTAAATTTAACAAGGGCATTAGCCTTTGAGTACGGTCGTTTTGGAATACGTGTGAATTCAGTTTCACCTGGTTTTGTTGAAACCCCACTCATAGGCGATGCGATGGAAAACGAACGCTTTATGAATGCGATTAAGAAACGAATTGTTATGCAACGCTTAGCAAAACCGGAAGAAATAGCAAATACGATCGCCTTTTTAGCTTCAAATGAAGCATCATACATTACAGGTGCTGATTTACTTGTTGATGGCGGTTATTTGTTAACGTAATAGATTAGTAAATGTAAAGGGAGGTAGAGTAATGTGTATGTTTTAAAGTTTACTGATATTGGTGAAGGACTTCATGAAGCGGAAATTTTAAAATGGTTTGTCAATGCAGGCGATACGGTAAAGATTGATGATCCAATTGTTGAAGTGCAAACAGATAAAGCTTCCGTTGAAATCACCTCTCCGAAAAGTGGTGTCATTAAAAAGAGGAATGGGGAAGAGGGCGATACCATATATGTTGGAGATACTTTAGTCGAAATTGAACTTCAAAATGAGTCAAGCTCTGTATCAGCACCGACTACCAAGCAGAAAACTGACCAAGAACAAACCTCAAGTTTATTGGAAAAATATCCTCATTTAAAAAAGTCACCCATGGAAAAACGCATCATTGCAGCACCAAGTGTGCGTAAATTAGCTCGAGAAATGAATATTGATTTAAATGAAGTGCAAGGTTCAGCAAAAAATGGTCGTATAACAAAACAAGACGTACTGAACTTTGCAAATCGAAAAGAAGGACAACCAGTAAAAGTACAACAACCAACACCACCTTCGCCACATGAAGATACTCAAGATGAAATAATTCCAATTCGCGGCTTACGTAAAAAGATTTATGAAAATATGGTTAAGTCTGCATTCACAATCCCACATACGACGGGAATGGATGAAATTAATGCAGATCGTCTAGTTCAATTTAAAGAAGAACTAAACAAGTTTTCATCGTTAAAAATTACATACTTACCAATTATTGTAAAAGTCGTCGTTGATGCATTAAAACGAAATCCAATTTTTAATTCGACAATCGATGAAGAAAACGGAAATATTATATTGAAAAAACAATACAATATCGGGATTGCAACGGCCACATCAAAAGGCTTAGTTGTACCAGTTATCCATAATGCCGACCAAAAATCGATTGAAGAAATTGCAGTGGAAATTGCGGAGTTATCTCAAAAAGCTGAAGAAGGAAAATTGAGCCTAAACGAAATTCAAGGGGGTACCTTTACGATTTCAAATACGGGTATGAAAGGCGGGTTTTATGCGACACCAATAATTAATTATCCTGAAGTAGCAATTTTAGGTATCCATTCAATTAAAGAAAAACCAGTGATATTGCCAAACCGAGAAATTGGCATCGGTAGAGTGATGGGCATGAGTCTATCTTTTGATCACCGAATCATCGATGGTGCGCCTGCAGGTATGTTTATGAATGATATAAAAACGTTGTTAGAACATCCGGAAAAATGGATATTAAATGCAAGATAGGGGGGACTGAGTATGTTTAATGAAAACGAACTAACATTTACACAAGTAAAAATGTTAGATGAAGAAGGAAATATTATTGGTAATCCTACTATTACAACATCTGATGAACAGTTACGGGAAATGTATGAATGGATGAAAAAAGCAAGAATACTAGATCAAAAGCTTCTCAGATTACAAAGGCAAGGACGACTTGGTACATATGCTCCATTAAGTGGACAAGAAGCAGCACAAGTTGGGAGTGCTTATGCATTAACGAAAGAAGATTGGGTAGCACCGAGTTATCGTGACCATGCAGCGTCAATGGTACATGGTCTTCCATTAGAACAAATTATTTCCTATAGTAAAGGACATTTATACGGTGGAAAAATTCCAGAAGGATTAAGGATTCTTCCAGTGCAAATTATTATTGCTGCTCAAACACTTCATGCGACGGGAATCGCTTATTCTTCAAAATATAAAGGAGAAAATAGTGTAGCTATTACATATTTCGGTGACGGTGCCACATCTCAAGGAGACTTCCATGAAGCATTAAACTTTGCTTCTGTCTTCAAACTACCTGTCATCTTTTTCTGTCAAAATAACCAATATGCCATCAGTGTTCCACTTGAAAGACAGATGGCAAGTAAAACGATTGCGCAAAAAGCGGTAGCATATGGTATGACAGGTGTACAAGTTGATGGGAATGATATTTTAGCAGTTCATGAAGTGACAAAAGAAGCGATTGAACGGGCAAGAAATGGAGAAGGTCCAACGTTAATAGAAGCAGTGACATATCGTTTCGGTCCACATACAACTTCCGATGATCCAACAAGATATCGTTCAGAAGAAGAGGTAAAACAATGGTCACAACAAAAGGATCCGCTTATTCGCTTAAGAAAGTATTTAGAAAATAAAGGATTGTGGGATGAAACGAAGGACAACCAATTAGAAGAAAGCTTCAATGATGAACTAAACGAACTCATCGACGTAATTGAAAGTAAGCAAATCCCGACTGTGGATGAAGCCTTTGATTATGTATACGAAAACAAACATGACCTCTTAGTAGAACAACAAGAAGAGGCAAAACGATTCTTGGCTAACGGTGGAGGTGAATAAAATGGCGGAAATGACAATGATTCAAGCAATCCGGCAAGCACTTGAAATAGAAATGAAACGTGATGAGCGCATCGTCTTATTAGGTGAAGATATCGGTAGAAACGGTGGCGTTTTCCGTGTAACCGACGGACTCATTGATCAATTTGGTGAACATCGCGTTATCGATACTCCCCTTGCTGAGTCATCGATTATTGGTACAGCTGTCGGAATGAGTTTGAATGGGTTACGCCCAATTCCAGAAATTCAATTCTTTGGGTTTGTTTATGAAACAATGGACCAAATAGCAAGCCAAGCTGCTCGCATGCGATTCAAATCGGCTGGGAGATACAATGTTCCGATTGTCATTCGTAGCCCTTATGGTGGCGGGGTACGAACACCAGAATTACATTCCGATAGTTTAGAAGCTTTGTTTAGCCATACACCAGGAATTAAGGTTGTCATGCCGTCAACACCATATGATGCGAAAGGATTATTAATCGCGGCGATTCGTGATGAAGATCCGGTTATCTTTTTAGAGCCGATGAAACTATATCGTACAATTAAAGAAGAAGTTCCTGAAGAAGCGTATGAAGTGCCGATTGGAAAAGCGAAAGTGGTAAAAGAAGGGTATCATGCAACGATTGTCGGTTTCGGTCCGGTTATGCCACTATTGAAAAAGATTGTAGATGAATACGAACAAGAAGGCATTCATTTAGAACTTATCGATTTACGTACGGTAGCACCGATAGATATTGATACGATTCTAAAGTCCGTTGAAAAAACAGAACGTCTTATGATTGTCCATGAAGCGGTGAAAACGAACGGAATTGGTGCTGAAATTGCCGCTTTAGTAAGTGAAAAAGGAGTCTTTTCCTTATCAGCACCGATTCTTCGTGTAACGGGTTACGACACACCATATCCAGTCGGAACAATCGAAGATGATTGGCTTCCAAATCCTAAGCGAATCAAAGCTGCAATTCATGAATTATTAAGTTACTAATAAACGTAACGGCAAGCTTTGTGCTTGCCGTTTTTACAATAATCCTTCTTGTTCAAATAAATAGTCATATGGTATATCTAGAAAAATAAATAAGTCGTCCGAGATTGGATATGAGTACGTCCGTATTAGTTCATATCGTTCAATATCTGTATATAAATCGGATAAAATCCCTTTCTTTTCTAAATTCATCCGGGCAATGTTTTCAAAAAAGAAAGGTCGCCAACTCCAGTTTTTCATACGTTCGTTTTGTACGAGCTCCCAAGTTCCATCTTTCAGTTTTATCGCATCAGCTGAAACTTGAATCCCCATATCATTACATACATAAACGCGAAAGGCAAAATCGGAACATTTTTTTCCAATATGTAAAATTAAATCATCATAGTTTTGATCTATATCCACGGTTTGTAAGATTGATTTAAATAGACGATGGATATTTTTTGTCAATTGTAATTGAGCTTTTACTTTTTTTCGCTCATGATTGATGAACAATTGAAAATGTTTTTCTAATTTAGCTTTACAACAATTTATATCAACAAAATGAGGTTCGGGACGGTGTAAAAAGTTCCCTTGATAAAATTGTCCACCGTTTCGCCATGCGTAATTTAATTGATTATATGTATTAATCCCTTTAAACATTAAGGATGCACCGATTTTTCTAGCAAATAAAGAAAGAGAGTGATGAACATCTGGAAATAAATGAGGGAGATCTTCATCATTTAAAAAGCCAGCGTCGACTTTAATTATATTTGGTTTCAAAAGGGCTAAACGTTCTAAGTTCCCATTTTGTTCACCGGTATCATCAATTGCAATTTTTATACCGAATGATTTCATGTATTGGAACACTTTTTCAATCGATTCTAACTCGTCATAAGAAAATTCATCTTTTATTTGGATAACAATTTTATTTAGATTTAAGTTTCGTTCTGAATAGCTTTGTAATAATTCTATTAAGTTTTCGCCACGATCTTTATATAATATTTTTGCTTCATATTTAAATAGTAAATTAGCTGAAATTTTGTTGTTTAAATAGTAATTTAGTGAACTATGAATTACATGATTGATAATTTCCAGGAGATATTCTTCAGGAATAGATGGATCCTTAAAAAACCAGTCAAGGTTTTGAATTGTTCCATCTTGCTCTTGGAAAAATGCGCTGACTTCATAACCCGTTACTAATTGAGTATCAGCAGAGATGATTGGTCGATAGTAAGGAATGATTTTATCTTGATTAAGTAAGATTTCAACAGGATCCATATTTACACCTCCTTCATCCATGATAACATTTTATGTCGAGATAACAATATCCTTTAAAATGTACCAGGATTTTATGTGAATATGTAAATTCCTATTTTTCTTCTTATATATTTGTTAAAATATGGATGTTAATTATTGATAAATAGTAATAGAGAAACAGTAAGGTATAAGTTAACTGTACACTAGATGAAGTAAATCCATTTAGTTAAACAATTACTATTATTCTTGGGGGATTAAAATGGGGGTAACAAGAAAGCTTGTTTTTTCTTATTTACTAATTGTTTGTTTTATTATTATTCTCGGAGTGAGCTCTTTTTACGGTCTTTGGAATATTGCTAAAAATGGCAACGAAATGTATCGTAATCGAGTCATTCCTCAAGGAGAAATATCCCAACTAACACAAATGATGGAAAATACAAATGTACAAATGTTAACATCCGTTCTTTATGAAGGCGAGTCCTTTGCTCAAACAGCAAAATCCAGTTTAACAAACATTGAGGGTATCATTGAAAATTTAGGGAAATATTCAATGGAAAGCGATGAACAAGAGTATCTAGAATCGATTAAACAAGATTTTGAAGTATATAAAGGGCATATTTTAGACACAATACAATCCATTGAAAATCGAAATTTTTTTGAAGCAAAACATATGTTACATAGGAGTAATCCTTCATATAACCGGTTAAGTGTAAATTTAGAATCATTACAAAGTTTAAACCGTGAATATGCCGAAGCTTTGAATGCATCGAATAGAGACATATATGAAAAAGTGTTACTGTTAATTGTTGCGTTAAATATTATTGCAATTATTTGTGCTGTTACGATTGGAATTTTTATGGGTCGATCAATCGGACTTCCACTTAAAAAGGTAACAAAGCAATTGCAGAAAATTGCAAAAGGGGATTTAACAGGAAGAACGTTAGAAGTAAAACGGAAAGATGAAATCGGATTACTTATTTCAGCTACAAATGAAATGAAAGAAATTCTTCATAATTTATTAAATGATATATTTAAAGTTTCCGAAACTGTCAAATTACATAGTAGTGAGCTTAGACAAGCATCAAATGAAGTTAATGAAAGTTCGAATCAAGTTGCCTCAACGATGCAAGATCTCACTTCAGGGGCTGAGACGTTAGCTGTGCATGCACAAGAATTGGCGCAAGGAATGGATCATTTTGTTACTGAAATTCAAGATACAAATGAGAAGAGTGAATTTATCAAAACTTCATCTCTTGAAGTGTTGAAACTTGCTGATGAAGGTAAGAAAACAATGGATTCCTCTGAGGAACAGATGGGATCAATTAATGAAATTGTAAAAGATGCGGTTGGAAAAGTCGAACAGTTAGCGAATCACACTCAAGACATTTCCAAATTAATTACAATCATTAAAAAGGTTTCGGAACAAACGAATTTGTTAGCATTGAATGCAGCTATTGAAGCTGCCCGTGCTGGTGAACATGGAAAAGGTTTTGCGGTAGTGGCAGATGAAGTAAGAAAATTATCCGAACAAGTTGCCTCATCGATAAAAGAAATCACAAGTATTGTTGAGAAAATACAAGGTCAATCAAGTGCGGTTAGTGAATCTTTAAAAAATGGTTATGTTGAAGTGGAACGAGGGTTTGTTTTAACAAAAGCTACATCTGAAGCTTTCAGCGAGATCAATAAATCGATAACGAATATGGTTGTAAACATTGAAGAAATTGCGGAAAAGTTAGCAAGTATCACAGTTGGTAGTAAAGATATGAATGAATCAATTGAAGAAATCGCTGCAATAGCAGAGGAATCTGCAAGTGCTGTTGAACAATCATCTGCAAGTACACAACAAATTAATAGTTCAGTAGAAGAGGTGGCTGGTCGAGCAAATGGACTTGCTACACTATCAGAAGAATTAAATAGGCATGTAAAAAATTTTAAATTATAATTGCAGATTCAAAAGGGCTAACATCCATTAGGAAGTAGCCCTTTTTCAATTATACTAATAAATCTTTATTAATATCGTTTTTCAATATTTCGATTACTGCTTTATTTTGTTCCATCGTTCCCATGGAAATACGGACACCATTTGGCATTGGACGAACGATATATCCTTTTTCAATTAACTTTGTAAATACAGCTTGTGGATCTTTTGTATGAACGAAAATAAAATTCGTTTGTGATGGATAATAAGATACACCTAAAGTTTCCAATTCTTGTTCAAATAGTTCGATTCCTGTTCTCGTTTCTGAAACCGTATGTTTAATGAACTCTTGGTCATCTAATGCAGTAGCTGCAGCAACTTGAGCAATAGTGGAAGTATTGAACGGTAGGCGACCAATATTAAGTTTAGCAATTAAAACTTCATTACCGACAGCATAGCCAATTCGTAGGGAAGCTAGTCCATAAGCTTTTGAGAATGTTCTTAAAACAATTAGGTTATCGTAATTTTTAATTAATGGAACTGTTTCCGGATAATCTTCAGCAACAACATATTCATAGTACGCTTCATCTAGTACAACTGTTACATATCCTGGTACTTTGTGTAAAAAGCTTACTAGTTCTTCTTCTGTTACATAAGTTCCAGTTGGATTATTTGGATTACAAATCCAAACGATTCTGGTTTTTTCATCTATCGCTGATCTAATCCCTTCTAAATCAAAGCGACCATCGACAAGCGGAACTTCACGAATTTCCGCGCCTTCAATAACGGCATGATGTTTATATTGCACGAAAGTTTGGTTCGCCGTTACGATGTTATCCCCTTCACATAATAAGACACGGCTTAAAATTTGAATGACTTCATCAAGTCCTGCACCGAATAGTAATTCATTTTCTTTCACTTGTAGATGTTGAGCTACTTTTTGGCGAATGATTTCGGCATTACCATCTGGGTAAGTAGCAGCTTCTTTAAGCGCTTCTTGAACAGCTTTAGCAATTTTTGGTGAGCAACCGAAGGCATTTTCGTTTGATGCAAGTTTAATAACTTCATCAACATTGTATTCTTTTTTGATTTGCTCTGGCGATTTACCTGGTTTGTACGGTTGGAGTTGTAAAATTCTTTCTTTCATTAATCAAATCCCTCTTTTCTGAAGTTTTTTCATGTAAATATGCAAAAAATCCCTACTGAAATACAGTAGGGACGAATCATACGCGGTACCACCCTAATTGTGAAAATACTTTCACCACTCATGTTTATAACGGTTTTCACCGTCTTTTCCAATAAGGAAATAATAGAAAAAGATGCTCAAGGACTGTAATTCATGTTTTATCTATGTACTGATTTGCATCAACCATCAGCTTTCTAAAACAGGGAGATAAACACTACTAAAATCCTCTCAAATTGTTAGAAATATTATGTAATTGATTATAGTTTGATTTGAGGAAAGAGTCAATATTAATTTTGACTGAACAAGATTAATTAGTAGAGCTTAAATAATGACTTTTATCATTGAATAAAAGTCATTTGTTTAAAAGGTGATTATTTTATAATTTGATGGTCACTTTTTTCGTCGTTAAGCGAATAAACCAGATAACGACTATGCTTAAGATAATGGAAGCGATGATGAATGTCGAATTAGATAATTGAATACTATCAACTCAAACATCATTCACCACCTAGTTGTAATGTGATGTATTACAGTTATACACATGTGTGTATAAGTGTATAACTGAAAAGTCAACAGTTCTTTTGACATAAATCTAAAAATAGTACTAAAATGAGTTAGGATGGAGGTATAACATTGAGAGAGAAAAAAATATTTACTAAAGATTTCATTATTTTATTTTCTGCTAGTTTTTTTGTAGCACTAATTTTTTATTTATTGATGACTTCATTTGCCCTTTATACAGTGGAGCGATTTGCGGCTTCTGAAAGTGAGGCCGGATTAGCTGCTAGTATTTTCATTATTGGTGCTTTATTTGCTAGATTGTTAGCGGGTAAATATATTGAAGTAATCGGCCGGAAAAAGTTATTGTACGGCAGTCTCATCTTATATTTAGTTGCAATTTTATTTTACTTTTTGGCAAACAGTTTAAGTTTATTATTAATTATCCGCTTTATCCATGGAATGGGCTTTGGTGCTTCTACAACAGCGATGTCTACAGCTGTAATGGATATGATTCCTTATGAACGAAAAGGAGAAGGGACCGGTTATTACACTCTTAGTTCTGTCTTCGCAACTGCGTTAGGCCCATTTTTAGCTTTGTACTTAACGCAAAACTATGACTTCCAAACAATTTTCATCATCTGCACTATCTTTACTGTATTTAGTTTGCTTCTTTCCTTATTTGCTAAAATCCCTGAAGCAGAAATCTTTCGAGAAAAATTGAAAAAACAAAAATCTGGATTTCACATCCAAGACTTTATTGAGATGAAAGCATTACCGATTTCTTTTATGATGGTTATTATCGGAATTGCCTATGCAAGTATTGTCTCGTTTATTAACGTTTATGCAATCGAAATTCAATTACAAGACATTGCAAGTTTATTTTTTATTGTTTATGCGATTGTTCTATTATTCACAAGACCGATTACTGGTAGACTACTAGATTTAAAGGGAGATAATATCGTCATTTATCCGGCAATTATTTTCCTAGCCATATGTTTAGTTTTATTAAGTCAGGCCGAAAATGGAATTGTCCTTTTATTATCGGGTGCCTTTTTAGCATTAGGTTTTGGGACACTCGTTTCTAGTGGACAAGCTATTGCTGTGAAGGAAGCACCGAAGGAAAGGGTAGGTCTTGCCGTTTCAACTTTTTATATTTGTTTAGACGGTGGCGTCGGGATTGGACCATACTTGATCGGTTTTATTATTCCGTTTGTAGGATTTCGAGGCATGTATTTCATATTGGCATTATTCGTCTTTTTAACTGTAATTCTTTATTACTTTTTACATGGAAAAAAAGCAGCAATGAGAAGGAAAAAACAGTTACAAGAAGTGTCTTAGTGTAGAGAGGGAGGCTGTTCAATGGGCAGTCTCCTTTTTTATTTTTATCAACTAATTTTTTCGAATCAGTACCTTGTTTTAAACAGTACTGTATGATATATTATTTTTCAAGGTAACAAATATACATCAGTACTATATAATATATAGTACCAAACTTAGTATGGTGGTGAAAAGATTGAACATCCAATTTAAAAAAGGTGTTTTAGAATTGTGTGTGTTAGTTTTACTAAATAAAAAGGATTGTTATGGATATGAACTTGTTCAAAAGATATCGGATCAAATTGATATATCGGAAGGGACGGTCTATCCGTTATTAAGACGGTTGAACAAAGAGGGCTATTTTACGACGTATTTAAAAGAGTCGACAGAAGGACCGCCTAGAAAATATTATCGCTTGACTGATGAAGGAAAAGCATATCTTAATGAATTGCTAAATGAATGGGATGCTTTTACGAAAGGTGTTAATGAATTAATAAAGGAAGGTGCTAAAGGTGAATAAAAGTCAATTTTTAAATAAATTAAATGTGGAGTGATATCTTAGAATTCATATATTTTATAATTTTGAAATAGTGAGGTATTTTGTATGAACGTATTAGTTGTAAAAGGAAACAATCGACCAGCTTCAGAAAGTGTCTCAAGTAAGATGTACGAAACATTTTTAGAAGCAATTAAAGACAATAAGCAATTAAATGTAACTATATATGATGTATTTGCTGAAGATATGCCATACGTTGGTCAAGACTTATTTAATGCCTTTGGCAAATTGCAAAGCGGTGAAGAATTATTAGATATTGAACAACGTATTTTAGCTGCAAAACAAAAAGCCAAAGATGCTTTTTCCAAAGCTGATGTTATCGTATTTGTTTTCCCACTATGGAATTTAACAATTCCAGCTAAGCTACAAACGTTTATTGATTACATTTGGGAAGCAGGATATACGTTTAAATATGATGAAAATGGTAATCTTGTTCAATTAATGAAAGATAAAAAAATCATTTTATTAAATGCACGTGGTGGTATTTACTCTACCCCAGAAACAGCACCAATGGATATGTCCGTGAATTACATGCGCACTGCTTTTGGTGGCCTTTTCGGTATGGAAATCATCGCCGAAGTTATTATCGAAGGTCATAATGCTGACCCGGCTCGTGCTGAGGAAATCATTGCTGAAGGGTTACAAAAAGTAACGGAAGCTGCTAAAACACTTGAATTACAACTAGCTTAAAAATGAAGGCCAGAATCGTTATTATGTTTATACATAATGATTCTGGCCTTTTTGGTACAGAGGGGCGGGTCCGGTGTTTCATTTTGAAAATGCAACGAGGGACCTGTCCCGGTGTATCACATTATTGAACAACAAGAACTAAGTCTTCTGTTTTTGCTTTTCCTCTTGCTTTTAAAATGTTGTAGCAAACAACAGAGATAATAGCTGGAATGATTACACCAACGACGATGTACATACTTAATACCCATACTCCTTGGTTTGCTAAAATGTTTAATGGTGCGATCCAAGAGTTAAGTCCTAATCCTGCAAGCTGATATGGAACTTGGAAGTTGAACATAACAGTTGCGATTGGTGCACAAACAATTGCTGAAATAAACGGTCCGATGGCTGTCCATGGATTTTTTACTAAGTTTGGTACTTGTACTTTTGGTGTTAAAAATCCTTGTGCGATGTTGGCACCAAGGTTATTTTGTCTAAAGCTCATCGCTGTCCAACCAGCAAATTGTGCTGTACAACCGATTAATGCTGCGGCACTTGAAACTGGATCAAGTTGTAATGCGATAGCAATGGCAGCGGATGAAGCAGGAGACATTAGGAAAATACTCCAAACTAAAGATATTACAATAGAACCGACAATTGGTGAACCAGCGACAGATGTTGCGATAAACGCGCTTAGTGTATTAAGAAGCGGTGTGATAACTGCAGCTAATCCTACCCCAATTACCCCACCGACAAATACAGCAGAGAATGGAATTGCAAGCATATCAAGTTGTGTTTTACCTGTAACTCTCTTACCGATCCATACAGTAATTAATGCGGTTAACGTTGCACTGATCGGCTGACCGGTTGTAAGAACCCAACCTGTCTCAGTTAATGTCATCGCCCCCGCACCAACTGTTGCTGTAGCCATTGCACTAAAGATAACCAACGTATTCCCACCTAATTGATAAGCAATACCAGCACCAATAGCTGGAGCAAGCATTAATTGTGCTACTTTTCCAATCTGTAAAAATCCTTCCCAACCAGTGAATGTTCCAATTGTTTCAATGAGTAGACCAATCCCTAAACAAACTAACACCGCATTAGCTAAACCTACAGCTGCTTTATAAGTTCGATCTACAATATATTCTTTACTCCAGCGTTTCATTGATAATACCTCCTATGTGTTTTTTTGTTTTAATTGAGTAGTAATCTAAAAAAATGCTATAGTAAAGCTTTAGTTTAAAAGAGTAAAATGATAATAAAAAAACCTATCCGTTTTTGGATAGGCGCTGTGTTTATATTGCTTGAGCGCCTACAGGGTAGCACAAGTAGGACTCAAACAATAACCGATTTTTTTGGTTAATTGTTTCAGTCCTACTAATGAATAATAATAATGTTTTCTAATTGTTTAAGTTGGTTCGTTTTCATGAGGAAGATCTCCTTTCGATTTATTTTTGTTTTTTTAAATTGAATTTATATTATAATTATTATTATATATTGTCAATTATTTTTATTTTAAAATATTAAATGTTGTTATTTTGGAATAAAAAACAAAAATATAAATGAGCACTAAGTCAGCAATATCATTATTGGTATCGGTTTCAATTCCTTGTGTATCATAAGGTAAAAAAAGCTTTGTTTTTTATAACATTTTATTTACGTTCGAATATTAATTTTTTTTTAAAAAAATCTTGGTAGATTTATAATATATAAATATATTAATTTGTGATTAAATATTTAAGTAACAAGAATTCACCCTTGACAATATATTGGGAATTATATAATATAATCTTAAAATTGATTTGTATAACGCTATGAAGAAGAAGAGTAGTCGATTGAAACACTATAGAGAGCTGGTGGTTGGTGAAAACCAGTGTGGGGAGATCGATGAATGGGCTTCTGAGCTCCAAACCGAACCATGGATTTTCATGCAGTAGGCTTTGGCGAAAGTGTCTCATCGTTATCTGAGACAGTGACTAAACAATCTATGTTGTTTAGTCATGTCAAAGTGAGCTGCATTCAGCTAATAAAGGTGGTACCGCGGTCCCTCGTCCTTTACGGATGGGGGACTTTTTGCATTTTACAATTGTTTGTGAATTCGACTAAATACTTACGTTAAGTTAAAAAATTTAATATTCTAACTCGATGAGCAAGAGAAGTAAGTGACTCTGAAGCGTTCCAGAGAGCTGGTGTTGGTGGGAATCCAGTACGTGAATGGTTACCGAATGGACTTGCGAGAGACTTCCTGAAAGAAATATTTCGAGTATGGAAGTACGTTTTCCGGCGTTACACGGATAGGATATAAGGATTTTGGAAAATCCCGTATCCGAAAGAGATGAAAAGGAAGGACTATGCTTTCTTTTCAATAGAGGTGGCACCGCGGTATACAATCGCCCTCTACGAACACATGATACGTGTGTTTGTAGAGGGCTTTTTTCATTTTAAAAAATTTGGAGGTGTATTATGACAAAGTTTTATAAATTAGTTACGGTTAAGGCAGGTTCATTAACTCCGATTGATCTTTTTGAGAGATTGAATGGAAAGAAGAAATTTTTACTTGAAAGTACTTTTCTCCACGAACAAAAAGGAAAATATTCATTTATCGGTGCTGATCCATATTTAGAAGTAATCAGTGAGGGAAAAGAAACGATATTAAGAAGCGTTGATGGTCATGTTGAAAGATTAAAACAGCATCCACTAAATTTTTTGAAAAGCTATTTTCCTAAAATCGAAGTCAATCTACCAATCCCTTTTTACGGGGGTGCAATTGGCTACATTAGTTACGATACAATTCATCATTTTGTTTCCATTGGTGAAGCAAAAGTAGATGAAATTAAGATGCCTGATGTTCATTTTATGTTATACAAATCGGTCATTGTTTTTGACCATGAAGCAAAGTTGATTTCTTTCATTACGTTAAATTTAGATGGTGAGCCTGAAGATGTGTTGGAAAAAAGATTAGCTGAACTACAAAATGTATTAACTAGAAAAACGGTGGCTAACAGAAAAGAAACATGTTAAATCGATTTTCAATTCACAATGACTGAACAACAATTTAAAGAAAAAGTAGAAATTATCAAACAGCATATCGAAAACGAAGAAGTTGCCCAAGTCGTGTTATCACAACGGATGAAAGGAAAACTTGAAGGTGATTCCTTTACATTTTATTTGAAATTAAGGGAAGTAAATCCGTCACCATATATGTTTTACATTGACTTTGAAGATTATCAAATACTCGGAGCTTCACCGGAGAGTTTAGTTCAAACGAAAAACGATGAAGTAATTACAAATCCAATTGCCGGAACAAGGCATCGTGGCATGTCAGTGGCTGAAGATAAAGCATTAGAAAAAGAGCTGTTGACCGATAAAAAAGAATTAGCTGAACATGATATGCTCGTTGAACTAAGTCGCAATGATTTAGAACGTGTTTGTGAAGCGAGTTCAATCCACTCGCCAACATATATGAAAATTGAAAAGTATCAACATGTTATGCACATTGTTTCCGAAGTAAGAGGGAAATTGAAAGAAGATTTTACTAGTATTGATGCTTTGTTAGCTTGCTTACCAGCAGGAACTGTATCAGGAATGCCAAAAATACGGGCAATGCAGATTATCAATGAACTGGAAGAACAGAAACGAGGCGTTTATGCAGGAGGAATTGGCTATATCAATGTTAACTTAGACATTAATTTCGCTTTAGCCATTCGTTCGCTTGTAATAAAAGATGGTTTAGCCTATTTACAAGCTGGAGCAGGAATTGTTAAAGAGTCTGATCCAACTTTTGAATATAACGAAACATTAAATAAAGCTAGATCCATTATGGAAGTAGCGAAGCAAATTTCAGTTAAAGGATAAAACTTAGGTTTGGAAAAATGGAAAATTAAAGAAAGGGGATGCAAGTATGAAAATTTATTTAGAAAAATTAATTGCTGGTTCGGATTTGAGTTATGAAGAGATGAAGGGAGTAACCGAGTATTGCATTAACGAGGCGACGGATTCAGAAATTGCGGCTTTATTAACAGCGTTACAGGCAAAGGGAGAAACTGCCGATGAAATTGCCGGTATCGTCGATGTCATATGTGCTAAGTCGACCTTTAAAACAACTCCGATATTAAATGCCATTGATAATTGCGGAACAGGTGGAGATAAATCCTTTAGCTTTAATATTAGTACAACGAGTGCTTTCGTTCTGGCTGGTGCTGGTGTGACTGTTGCAAAGCACGGCAACCGTAGTGTGACAAGTAAATCGGGGAGTGCGGATGTTTTAGAGGCTTTAGGTGTTTCTATTACTCTATCAAATGAACAAATTGAAGAATTATTACACGAAAATAAAATTGCCTTTTTATTTGCACCAAATGTTCACCCTTCTTTAAAGCCCTTTACTAAAGTTCGCCGTGATTTAGGTATTCGAACCGTATTTAATGTAATCGGTCCTTTAGTAAACCCGGTTGATCTTGATACGCAATTTTTAGGAGTTTATGACAAATCGTTATTACCTATGCTTGCGGAAACTCTGAAAAAGCTTGGCAGAAGAAGAGCTATGGTTATAAACGGTGCTGGTGGATTGGACGAGGCGACATTAGCTGGAGAAAACCATATAGTCTTTTTACACGAAGGCAACGTTACTACCTATACACTCCGTCCGGAAGATGTCGGCTTACCATATTACGCGATAGAAGAAATCCGAGGCGGCGACGCAAAGCGAAATGCGGAAATTTTATTACAAGTGTTAAATGGTAAAATTGGTCCCCATTATTATACCGTACTTCTGAATGCAGGATTAGCATTATTTACAAGTGGCAAGGCGGAAAGCATTCGCGATGGAATTAGACTTGCTGAAGAAAGTATTCAATCCGGAGAGGCTCTGAAGCGATTAGAAAAACTCGTTGAATATAGTACAAATTTAAGCGGGGTGGTATAAGTGACAATATTAGATAAGATTATTGCTGAAAAAAGAAAAGAAGTAGCTGAATTAAAGAAAAAGAACATAGAGCCAGTTATTGAAAAAAGAGTGCCGATGTTTAAAGAAAAAGTGAAACAATCAAATCAAATGAATATTATTGCAGAAATTAAACGGGCATCACCATCTAAAGGTGAAATTGATGCTAGTGTTGACCCTATTGCGAGAGCGAAACAATATGAAAAATTAGGAGCTGCTGCCATCTCAGTTTTAACTGACCAACGATTTTTCAATGGCTCAATGGATGACTTGCGACAAGTTAGGGAAGCGGTAGATATTCCAATTTTATGTAAAGATTTTATAATTGATCCGGTTCAAATAGATTATGCGAAAGCAAACGGTGCCAATATTATTCTTCTTATTGTAGCTACCCTGTCACAAGATGAGTTAGCTGAGCTATATCATTATGCAAAAGGTTTAGATTTAGAGGTGCTTGTTGAGGTGCATAATGAAGAAGAAATGAAACGGGCGTTAGAGTTGAATGCTGAAATCATTGGGATAAATAATCGGGATTTAAAAACGTTTGACGTTAGTCTTTCAACAACCGAAAAATTAGCTTCAATGATTACAAATTCGGACACAATTTTAGTTAGTGAAAGTGGGATGAAAATAAGAGCGAACGTTGAATTAGCAAGGGATGCTGGTGCAAAGGCAATTTTAGTAGGTGAAACATTTATGTTAGCTGAAAACTTAGAAGAGAAGTTCCAAGAATTTCAGGTTGAATTATCGAAAAGTTCAGTGAAATGAGGTGGAGGAGCGAAGAACTATGTTAGTTAAAGTTTGCGGGATTCAAACAAGAGAAGCAGCTGAGGTAGTCGTTCAGGAGGGGGCAGATTTTATTGGCTTTGTATTTGCCGAAAGTAAGCGGAAAATTTCTCCTGAGCAGGCTACCGAAATTGCTAGCGGATTGCCTAACCAAGTAAAAAAAGTCGGTGTTTTTGTAAATGAACAGCCGAAGCGGATGATTGAAATTGCAAAACAAGTTGGATTAGATTATCTCCAATTACATGGAGATGAACCGGCTGAAGTTGCTCGAAAGTTACCATTTAGAGTAATAAAAGCATTTGCGGCAGATTCATCTAATCTTGAAAACATTCAAGATTATCCTTGTGATTATTACTTGATCGATAGTCCAGCTGGCAAATATCGAGGTGGAAGTGGAAAAACGTTCAATTGGGAACTAATTGAGGAACTAAAACTTGATCGAAGTAAGTTAATTTTAGCCGGTGGTTTAACTGTGGAAAATGTACAACAAGCAATTAAAGTGGTTCATCCAATTGGTGTAGATGTTTCAAGTGGTGTAGAAACGAATGGTGAAAAAGATGTTTTAAAAATAAAACAGTTTATTAAAAATGCGAAAGAAGGAGATAGAAAATGACAACATATACGTTGCCAGATAAAAGAGGAAAATTTGGACCATATGGAGGTCAATTTGTTCCGGAACTTTTAATGCCTGCCTTAATCGAATTGGAAGAGGCTTACGAAACAGCGCAAAACGATCTACAATTTCAAAAAGAGTTACGTTATTATTTAAAACAATATGTTGGAAGAGAAACTCCATTATATTTTGCCGAACAGTTAACGAAGCATGTCGGTGGAGCGAAAATTTTCTTGAAGCGAGAAGATTTAAACCATACAGGTGCCCATAAAATTAACAATACGATTGGGCAGGCTTTACTAACAAAACGGATGGGGAAAAAGAAAGTGATTGCGGAAACAGGGGCAGGTCAACATGGCGTTGCCACCGCTACTGTGAGTGCTTTATTTAATCTCGATTGTATCATTTTTATGGGAGCAGAAGATATTGAACGTCAAAAACTCAACGTTTTCCGGATGGAATTGTTAGGAGCGGAAGTACGAAGTGTTCCGAATGGAAGTGGGACGTTAAAAGATGCGACAAATGAGGCTTTACGTTACTGGGCAAGTCATGTTAACGATACCCATTACATTATCGGTTCAGCAGTTGGCCCCCACCCATTTCCGAAAATGGTCCGTGATTTTCAATCGGTAATCGGTATGGAAACGCGAGAACAAATATTACAACAAGAAGGAAAACTACCAGATGCCGTTATAGCTTGTGTCGGAGGTGGCAGTAATTCGATTGGCATGTTTTATCCGTTCGTTGAAGATGATGAAGTTAAGCTATATGGAGTTGAAGCAGGTGGCTTAGGGATTGAAAAAGGTCAACATGCTGCTGCGATTACAAAAGGGGAAAAAGGAATTTTGCACGGATCTTTATCAAAAGTGTTGCAAGATGATGCGGGACAAATAAAAGAAGCCTTTTCTATTTCAGCCGGTCTTGATTATCCTGGAGTTGGGCCGGAACATAGTTACTTACACGAAACAAATCGGGTCACTTATGAATCGGTAACAGACAAAGAAGCTTTAGAAGCATTCCAACTTTTATCAAAAACAGAAGGAATTATTCCAGCGTTGGAAAGTTCCCATGCGGTGGCTTATGCGGTTAAATTAGCAAAAGATATGTCCCCAGATGAAACGATTGTAGTTTGTTTATCAGGTAGAGGCGATAAAGATGTTGCTCAAGTGCAAAAACGATTGGAGGTAGAATAATGGGAAAAGAGCGGATTGAGAAGGTTTTTAAAGAAAAATTGGCTAACAGAGAGAAGTTATTTGTTCCTTATATTATGGCTGGAGATGGCGGGTTAGATATTTTACAGGAACGAATTCAGTTTTTAGAAGATAGTGGAGTTTCTGCTATTGAACTTGGTATTCCGTTTTCGGATCCTGTTGCCGATGGACCGACGATTCAAAAGGCAGGCTTGCGGTCTTTAAAAGAAGGAACAACGTTGAAGGGTGTGTTAGAAAAATTAAAAGAATTTAAAGAGGAGACAACGGTTCCGATCATTATTATGACATATATTAATCTAGTCTTTCGGTACGGTTTAGAAAAATTTGCCGAAGATGCTAGAGTAGCAGGAGTAGATGGTGTTATTATCCCCGATGTTCCTATGGAGGAAGAGGATCTCGTTACCGAGTATTTGAAGCGGAACGATATTGCCTTTATTCGACTTGTAGCATTGACAAGTTCTGAAGATCGTATAAAAGAAATTGCTCGTCGATCGGAAGGATTTTTATACGCTGTGTCTGTTATGGGAACTACAGGGTCACGAAAAACCCATGAAGAACAAGTAGAAGATTATTTGAAAAAGTTAAAGGAGTATAGTTCTGTACCTGTTTTAGCCGGATTCGGTATCTCAAGTGTAGAGCAAGCACGAAAGTTAAGCGCACATTGTGATGGTGTTATTGTTGGTAGTCGCATCGTTGATTTATTCCATGAAGGAAAAGAGGAGGAAGTCAAAGCATTGATTCAAGGAAGTATTCAAAAATTAGAACCAAGTCATCAAGAGTAATATGGCTTGGTTTATATGATTAAGTTGGTTTTATTTTGCTTGAAAAATAGTTGAGGTGGATTCGCTCATTATTCAGTTATTATCGCTCATAATGTTGTGGAATTCGCTCATAGGAAGCAATATCGCTCATTGTTTGAAATAGTCGCTCAAAAAATGGGGCAAATCGCTCAAAAGTTATTGGGTTTCGCTCATAAAATTTGGAAAATCGCTCATAAACAAGATCAAATTCACATAAAGGTGTCTAATTTCAATATGTGTTAGACTGAAAATTTGATAGAATGTGCGATTTTTTATTATAACTGTGCTAATTTTAGTAAAAAGTGTGCGAAAACCACATTGAAGTGTGCGAAATTAAAAAAATGTGTGCGAAACCGCAATGATTTTGTGCGAATTTCTTAATTTTTGTGCGAATCTTCCACAGTAACAAGAAGAATACTAGAAATTAGCAATCTTATTTTAATTGTTACCAAATATCCTTTTTCATTATTAAAAAGTTCATATAAAATGAATCCGAACTCCTTTCAGCGTATAATAAAATCGAAATACATATTGAATGGAGGTTCTATCTTGTATAATCTATTTAGCCCGTATCAAATTAAAGGATTGGAATTAAAAAATCGAATCGTTATGCCACCGATGTGTCAATATTCTGTGACAAAAAAAGACGGTATACCAAATGAATGGCATTATGTACATTATGTAAGTCGAGCAATTGGTGGAACAGGTCTCATTATTATTGAAATGACTGATGTAGAACCAGATGGTCGAATTACTGACTATGATTTAGGGTTATGGTCTGACGCTCAAGTTCCAGCATTTCAGAGAATTATTGAAGGGTGTCATCAACATGGCGCAAAAGTGGGGATTCAAATTGCCCACGCGGGAAGAAAAGCAGAAGATGCGGAAGTTCCAGTAGCTCCATCGTCAATCCCTTTTAGTGAAGAATTTAAAACACCTCGAGAATTAACGACCGATGAAGTGAAAGAAATGGTGGAAAAGTTTCGTTTAGCTGCGCGTCGTGCTGTAAAAGCGGGTGTTGATACCGTTGAAATCCATGGTGCCCATGGTTACTTAATCCATCAATTTCAATCGCCATTAACAAATAAACGAACTGACGAATATGGAAAAGACTTAGCAAAATTTGGTGTAGATGTAATTCAAGCAGTTAAAAGTGAACTGCCAGCAAATATGCCATTAACATTCCGTATCTCTGCTGTTGAGTATGTTGAAGGTGGTTACGGAATCGATTATGCAATTGAACTTGTCAAACAGTATAAAGAAGCCGGTGTTGATCTCTTCCATATAAGTTCTGGTGGAGAAGGACCAATTGGAAGCGGTGGAAAACCAGGAATTCACGCGGCTTATCAAGTACCTTTTGCTAGAAAAATTAAAGAAGCCTGTGATGTTCCAGTAATCGCTGTTGGTAGATTAGAAGAACCTCATCTTGCCAATGCAGTTATTGGTAACGGTGATGCAGATCTTGTGGCCATTGGACGTGGCATGCTCCGAAATCCACATTGGGCATTAGAAGCAGCTGTTCATTTAAAACAAGAAGGAATTATTCCAACTCAATACACAAGAGGATTTCCAAGAATTAAATAAACAGAAGAACCAGACACCTCGCGCAAGGAGTCTGGTTTTTATTTTAAAAAAAAATTACATTTTTATTTTTTTCCATACCTACTAAATAATTGTTTTGCTTCTTTATTTAATGAAGTGAACAAACTTACTGTCATTAAAATCATGATAATTGAAAATGGTAATGCGGCTACAATCATCGCATTTTGTAAGGCTAATAAACCACCGGAATAAAGTAATACTAAGGCAATTGCCATGAGTAAAATGCCCCAAATAAGTTTCATTCGATTAGATGGGTTGGCTATCCCATTGGCAGACAACATGGCTAAAACAAAAGTACCTGAATCGGCTGATGTAATAAAAAACACAACAACTAAAACTATAGCTACAATGGACATTACCATTCCTAATGGATATTGATCAAAAACTCCGAAAAGAGATTGTTCTAAAGCTAAGTTAGAAATGTTAGCAACACCTAGCGCTTCTAACTGTATTGCAGTCCCTCCAAAGGTTGCAAACCATAGAAAGCCAAATAGGGAAGGGAGAAGAAGGACACAAAAAACAAATTCACGAATAGTTCTACCTTTTGAGATTCTAGCAATAAAAATTCCGACAAATGGTGACCAGGCAATCCACCATGCCCAATAAAATATTGTCCAGGAATTAATCCAATCACGAATATCCGCATTCAGTGGTGCCAATCGAAAACTCATATAAGGAAGGTTTTGTAAATAAGTACCGATTGTGTTCGTAAATAAATTTAAAATCATCATCGTTGGACCGAATATAAGCATAATTACTAACAGTAATCCAGCTAAAAACATATTTCCATTACTTAAAATTTTAATCCCCTTTCCAAGACCAGACAAAGATGATGCAATAAATAAAAATGTAGCAACTACGATAATAATGATTTGTATGGAAAAATTAGTCGGTATTCCAAAAAGGAAGGAAAGCCCCCCATTGATTTGCATCGCACCGAAACCTAATGTAGTTGCTACTCCAAAAACCGTCGATAGGATGGCTAAAATATCAATAATTTTTCCTGTTTTTCCGTTCACTTTTTTACCTAATATCGGTTTTAATGTGTTACTAATTGTTAAAGGTTCTTTCTTTCGAAAAGTAAAATAAGCGATGATTAATCCTACGATTCCATAAATGGCCCATGCATGTAATCCCCAATGAAAAAAAGTATAGGTGAGGGCATCTTTCACTGCCTGATTTGTTCCAAGTTCTCCAGTTGGTGAGCTAATTGCATAATGGCTAATCGGTTCAGCGGAGCCATAAAAGACAAGCCCAATCCCCATACCGGCGCTAAAAAGCATGGTTATCCAAGATATGCGTGAAAAATCTGGTTTATCATCCTGATTTCCTAACTTAATACGTCCAATTGGTGTGATGAACAAATAAACACATACAATGAGAAAAACCGAGGCAACGATCAAATAATACCAGCCGAAATATTGTGTAATAAAATGTTGTATATTTGCTGTTACATTTTCAAGCGCCTGTGGAGCTAGGATACCGAATAAAACAATTAGTAAAAGAATAATTGCAGATGTATAAAAGACAGTTTTATCCTTCATCATTTAAACCCCTAACCTAAAAAGAATTAAAATATTTGCTTACTATCTTAATATGGCTAATTCATAGGGGATTAATCCAAAAGTATGAAAGATAAAAGAGACATGGAAAAAATTCCATGTCATAAAAACTCCTATAGTATAATGTTTTACGCCTTTATTAACGAAACAAGTTATTATTACCATCCACGATTTTGCATTCTTTCCTCTACTGCAAGTGTTGTAATATCAATACCTTTCATCGGTGATCCTAAATCTTTTGAAAGTTTAGCGATTAAGTCATAGTCTTTATAGTTTGCTGTAGCTTCAACAATTGCTCGAGCAAATTTCTCTGGAGTTTCAGATTTGAAAATTCCAGAGCCAACGAATACACCGTCTGCACCTAATTCCATCATTAAAGCAGCATCTGCAGGAGTTGCTACACCTCCAGCAGCATAGTTTACAACCGGTAATCTTCCAGCTTCTTTAATTTGTTTTAAAATTTCGTACGGTGCACCAAGATTTTTCGCTTCTGTCATTAATTCATCATCATTCATATTTACAATTTTACGAACTTGGGCATTCACTTTACGGATATGGCGAACAGCTTCTACGATGTTTCCTGTTCCTGGTTCCCCTTTTGTACGAAGCATTGATGCTCCTTCACCAAGACGACGAGCCGCTTCACCTAAATCACGGGCACCACAAACGAACGGTACAGAAAAATCGCTCTTTAATAAATGGAATTCATCATCCGCCGGTGTTAAAACTTCACTTTCATCTATGTAATGAACACCCATTGCTTCTAATACACGTGCTTCCACAATATGGCCAATACGCACTTTTGCCATTACAGGAATACTAACTGCATTCATTACTTCTTCAACGATTTTCGGGTTTGCCATGCGAGCGACACCGCCACTTTTGCGTATGTCTGAAGGGACTTGTTCTAATGCCATAACGGCAACTGCTCCAGCAGCTTCAGCTATTTTTGCTTGTTCTGCATTAACAACGTCCATAATGACGCCGGCTTTTGGAAATTGTAATTTTGTCATTGTTCCACACTCCATTTGAATTGTTGTATTTTTTAAAATTTACTATATTATAAAAAGAAGCTGGTATGAGAAAAAGTTCCAGATATATATAATTTAACAGGACCAGATTGGAGTGTGAAAGAAATGGATATGCTTGCTTGTAATTTAAAAAGGGATAGTGAAACCCCAATATATGAGCAGTTATATCAATTTATTAAAAGTGAAATTATAACTGGCAACATTAGTTATGGTTCTAAACTTCCTTCAAAAAGAAAATTGGCTGATTATTTGAAAATAAGTTTAAACACGGTAGAAACGGCTTATGATCAATTAATTGCTGAAGGATATATAAAAGGCGTACCACGTAAAGGATATTTTGTTTTGGCATATGAAGAGTTAGATATTATTAATTTGGAACATGAAGTTGTTGAACCGATAATAGAGAAGGAAGTGCAAGTTAAGTATAATTTTCACCCGAGTTGGATTGATACAGAAAATTTTCCTTTTGCAAAATGGCGGAAGTATGCGAAAGATATTATACATGAGGAGCATCAATCATTGCTTTTACATGGCGATGCACAGGGGGAATATAGCTTACGTAGTGAAATTGCCCATTATTTGTATCAGGCTCGGGGAGTAAAATGTTCACCAGATCAAATTATTATTGGAGCGGGAATTGAAACATTATTACTGATGCTCATCCAATTATTTGGACAAGATACGACATATGGAGTAGAAGATCCTGGGTATCATGTAATCTCAAGGATTTTAAAAAATTTCCCAAATGATGTAAAACCAATTATGGTTGATGAAGAAGGTGTATGTGTAAATTTGATAGAACAATTGCACCCTGATGTCGTTTATGTTACACCGTCACATCATTTTCCGTATGGTTATGTTCTATCTGTTAATAGACGGGTTCAGCTTTTAAAATGGGCACAGGAAAAGGAAAATCGATATATTATTGAAGACGATTATGACAGTGAGTTCCGTTATAGTGGCACACCAATTCCGTCATTACAAAGTATGGACCAAGCTGGAAAAGTCATCTATTTAGGTACTTTTTCTAAAGCGTTAATGCCTTCCATTCGAATTAGCTATATGGTATTGCCGAATTCACTTCTAGAAAAATTTAAAACGAAATTATCTTTTTACCATTGTACTGTTCCTCGTTTGAACCAAACGATTTTAACGAAGTTCATGCAAGCTGGTGACTTTGAACGTCATTTGAATCGGATGAGAAAAATTTATCGCAGAAAATTAGAAAAAACATTAGACGTATTTCGCCCATATAAAATCGATATTAAAGTAATCGAAGCCCATTCTGGTTTTCATATTGTGTTAAAGGTGCAAAATGGTATGGAAGAAAAAGAACTTGTTGAAAGGGCCTTAGAAGAAAATGTGAAAGTTTACCCGTTATCGCATTATTCATTAGAAGGGAAAATGGAAACTCCACCGAAAATCGTCTTTGGATTTGCTGGAGTTCCAGAAGAACAGCTTGAGGAAGGAATCCATGTGTTATTACGGAGTTGGAAAATCGGAAAGTAATGCCCAAGGTCAAGGTGATTGTAAAAGACAGTATCGTTTAAATTAAAAATAGAATTTTCCTTTAGAAGGCTTATAAAGGACAAAAGATTAATTAATTCAATTCAGACTGTCTTTTACGTGAATTTTAGAGAAACTCTTAAAGGATTTGCAAAAAAATTGTCGTTTAACCCTATTCCTTTTTACCACTCAAATCTAATATTTCTTTAGCCATTCCTTCGATTCGTTTCAGGATAAGTTTATCGACAATTTCACTCTCATCATTAAAACTATCATCGGGAACAAAAACATTACGTGAAGGAAGGATGCCTCCAAAGAATTGTATAATTGGTCGTAAATGATATTCACCGACTAAAAAATATTTTTCAGATCCAGCCGTTGTGATAAAACTAACAATTTTTTTATCAAAGGCATATTCAGGTAAATGGTCAAGTAAGTTTTTTAAACTACCGGAAATGGAAGCTTGATAGATTGGTGTACCGATTACGATACAATCTGCTTTTAATATTTTATTAACAACAGTTACGGTATCCTCGTTATACGTGTAAAGGGCATACCCTCGCATAAACTCAATGTCATAATCTTTCAAATCAATTAGTTCAGTTTCAATATGAGGATTTAAAAATTTTGCAGCATGAAGCACTTGGGCGACCATATGGGCCGTTTTACTCCCGGCTAAAGCTCCTGAAATACCAACAAGTTTCAAATTTAGGACCTCCTTTTTATAAGTAAAAATTATAAAAAAATGTCTTATAACCAATTTTTATAAACATCTAATAAGCCCAGCGCACAAAACATTGTTCGCCGGGCTCATCATTATTCAAACCAAATTGTTTTTTCTTCGGCAGGAATCCGTTGTGCTTTAATATTATATTCTTGTTTAGGATAACCGATATAGACGATTCCGATAACTTTATCTTGCTCTTCTAATTTTAAATACGGTTTTAACTCAGGAGCATGGGCGATATCACCTGTACGGCATATCGTAGCTAAACCTTTTTCATGGGCTGCTAGTAGGAGGTTTTGTAACACACATCCTGCTGCAACTACTTCTTCAATTTCTGGGTTTTTCCCTGATGGACTAACTGCGACAAAAACAAGAACTGGTGCACGTAATGGACCTTTGCGAACTTTTTCAATTTTTCTTTGTGCTTCTTCTTCACTCAAACCTGCAACATTCTTTTCTGTAATTCGTGCCATTTCTTCACCAAGTTTAACCCGTGCATCCCCTTTAAATACACGGAACTTCCAAGGTTCTGTCTTTCTGTGATTTGGTGCCCAGACAGCAATGTCTAAAAGTTCTTTAATTAACTCATCAGGTACATCTTTGTCACTAACAACCCCTATAGATCGACGAGACTGGATTAATTCCGCAAATTCCATAACTCTCCACCCCTTTAGCTTACTATAACTAGTATATTCACAAAAAAATTATTATTCAATTGAGAGATATTTTCATTAAAGTTCTCCTGTACAATGACAAATTTAGTTAAGGGACACTTTTTCCTTTTAAAATAAGGGATTAGTCTCCCTTGTTTTTTAATTTTGACAAAATGTTAACGGTTGCCCAAAACAATAGAAAGAAAGCGCTTTTTATAGTAAAATAAGTTTTAAGTTAAAACAAGTCTAATCTAGTAAACAATTATATTTTCTTAAATCGAGGGAGAAATATGGATAACCTAAAGTTTAATCAAAAAAACGTAAAAGAGAATAGTGATAAAAATCCGAATATAAATGAAAATATGATTTCTTCTGAAGAGTTAAGGGATTTATATGATATAAAATATGCTCTCGATCAGTCAGCCATAATTGCGATTACTGATCCGAAGGGAAACATTCGGTACGTCAATGATCTCTTTTGTGAAATTACTGGATATATGAAGGAAGAATTAATAGGAAAGAATCACCGAATATTAAATTCTGGATTACATTCAAAGGAATATTTTAAAAATATGTATCGTACGATTGGGACTGGTAATGTATGGAAAGGTGAATTTCGAAATAAGAAAAAGGATGGTTCCTATTACTGGGTCCATTCAACGATAGTTCCTTTTCTTAATGAAAAAGGAAAGCCTTACCAATATATTTCGATTCGAACGGATATTACAAAAGAGAAATTGTTGGAAGAAGAAATTCGTAAAAGTAATGAAAAGTACCGCTTAATTGCAGAAAACTCATCGGACTTAATCTCAATAATTGAAGAGAATGGAGATTTTGTTTACGTATCTCCTTCATATACATCCCTATTAGGTTATAATTTACCCCATTTAGAGTCCGGAAATCTATTTGATTTAATTGCTCCAAGAGATATCGAGTTTGTTAAAGAAAAAATCACATCATGTTTTAATCGTGCAAAAGACAAGCTTCAAATTGAATTTCAATTACAAGATGTTTACGGGAAATTAATTGATGTTGAAGCATCGTTTAATATCGTTAAAAGTTATGATGATTCCAATAAAGATTTGTTAACGGTTGTTATTCGTGATATTCGCGACCGTAAAAAAATTGAAGAGGAGATAAATTATCTCGCATATCACGATTCATTAACCGGATTACCGAATCGCCGTTTATTTATGAGTAATTTGCGTACTGAGATTATGGATCAAAAGTTTTCTCGTTCGAAACTTGCCCTACTTTTTATTGATATTGATGATTTTAAAACAATCAACGACGAATGTGGTCATGACATTGCTGATCAATTGTTAGTAGAGATTGCAAGAAAATTAAAGAAATCATTAAAACCGCAAGATTTAATCGCACGACTTGGTGGAGATGAATTTATCATCTTATTAAAAAATATTGATAGTAAAACAGAAATTGAAGATTATTTAAATGACCTTTTACAAAAGGCGCATCAACCAATCGTGTTAGGAAAAGATACCCATTACGTGAACTTTAGTGTTGGAGTGGCAATATACCCGGAACATGGAAAAAATGGTGAAGATTTACTTAAAAATGCGGATGCTGCTCTACATTTGGCAAAAAAACAAGGTAAAAATGGGTATGCTTTTTACGATATAAATTTAGAGAATGAGTCGTTAGAAAAACGTCTACTAGAAAACGCTATGCGTGATGCCATTATCAATCAACAATTTTATTTAGAATATCAACCGAAACTAAATATTAAAACAGGACAATTGATTGGGATGGAAGCACTTGTACGCTGGAATCACCCTGTTATTGGAAGAATTCCACCAGGGAAGTTTATCCCGTTAGCAGAAGAAACAGGTATGATCATTCCTTTAGGTGAATGGATTTTAAAGGAAAGTTGTGAACAAATCGTAAAGTGGCAAGAGATGGGCTATCCGTACTTACCAGTTTCCGTTAATGTTTCAGTTCGTCAATTAGATGATAATGAATTTATAAATAAAGTTGAGAAAATCTTAAAAGAAACGCAAATTAATCCTGCGATGCTAGAGTTGGAAGTAACGGAAAGTGTTTTTGCAGATGTGAAAAATGCAGCGGAAATTTTACAACAAATCCGTAATTTAGGTATTCAAGTGTCAATTGATGACTTTGGCACTGGTTACAGTTCATTAACATATATAAAACATTTACCTATTGATACGTTAAAAGTCGACCAGTCTTTTGTAAAAGATATCCACGTAAACGAAGAAAGTCGGGCTATAATAAAAGCAGTAATTACATTAGCAAATTCAATTGGTATTAATGTAATCGCTGAAGGTGTGGAAATGAAAGAACATGTCGTGGAACTTGTCAATGAAGGTTGCAAGTTGGGACAAGGGTATTACTTTAGCAAACCACTAAGTGTACAAGATTTCGAACAGTTTATGCAGCAACATTATCGGGTGAAAGAGAAATAATTGTAGAAAAATTTGCTAGCGTCTCGAACTGAGAGCATCTCGGTTTGGGCGTTAATTTTTTATAAGGAAAATAATGTATGTAATGGGTGAATATGAGAAAAGATAATAATGATTAAAATCTAGAGGGGGGGAAGATTATTTTGGAAAAAATTGAAGTTGGTGAAATCTTCTCGATTAGTGATGATGTTAATGAAGATCATGATGTGGAAGTAATCGCAACATTAGAGTTAGAAGGGACACAGTACATTGCCGTCAGTTTTGTTGAAGATTTGGAAGAAGTTACAGATGAGGAAATTGATTTATTCTTTTTGAAAGTTGATGACGAAGGAGATATTGCACCGATTGAAAGTGATGAAGAATTTGAAAAAGTATCTTCCGCCTTTGATGAAATTTTAGATGAACAAATGGAGCATTAAGAGTAGGGGCTAAATTATATAGCCCCTTGTTTTTTTTTGAGAAAAACACATTTGAAATAATTTTTTAAGCATCTATTATTTTTCCGCGAACTACTCTTTTTTGTTTCATTGGGATTTTTAATTCATTACTCATTTTTTTCAAAAAGCTTATTTCTTTTGCATTAACTAAGGAAATGACCGTTCCTTTTTTACCCATTCTTCCTGTTCGACCTGAACGATGGATATATTGGTTGGTTGTACTTGGGAAATCATAATGAATGATTAAGTCTACATCTTCAATGTCTAAACCTCGAGCTGCTACATCTGTCGTTAATAGGAACGAAATTTTCCCAGAACGAAAGTCCTTTATTGCTTGTTTTCGATCCCATTTTTTTGATTCACCGGCAAGAACTGCGACTTTTAAGCCGTGGAATGTCAACTTTATAGCTACTTCTTCTAGTAGTTCACTATTTTTAATAAAAAGGATAGCTCTACCAGGATTTGTATGGAAAATTTTTCTCACTACATCGATTTTTTCCCTTTGTTCAGAAGGAATATAAAAGTGTTCCGTGTTTCCCTGTTTTTGAGACTTGTCGATAGAAATATGTACCGGCTCGTTCATTATTGTCTTTGCTCTTTCTTCAGTCTCTTTCGTCATCGTCGCAGAAAATAACAGGATTTGCCTATCTTTCAAAGTCGATTTAATAGTAGCTTCTACCTGTTGTATATGTTCCTGCCCTAATAATTCATCGGCTTCATCAATGACAATCATTTTAACTTGATGCATTTTCATTTTTTTCATTTTAACAAGCTCAAAAATTCTCCCAGGTGTACCGACTGCAATTTGTGGTTTTTCCTTTAATTTTTCAATTTGTTTTTTTATGTTTGCTCCACCAATAAAAGCTGCACATTTTAAACTAGTTCCTTTGCTGAATGCTCGAATAACGTCTAAAATTTGCATGGCTAGTTCTCGAGAGGGAACTAATATTACTGCTTGTAATCCTTTAATCGATTCATCGATTTTTTCCAGAATAGGAATTACATAAGCGAGAGTTTTTCCAGAACCAGTTGGTGATTGAGCTATGACGTCTTTCCCTTGTAATATTTGTGGAATTGCCTGCTTTTGAATTGGTGTAGGCTGTTGAAAACCTGAATGCTGCCAATTTTCATATATAAAGTTCTTTAAATTTTGTAATTGCAATAAAGTTGTCATGATTTATCATCCTTTTCAAACGTTCGTCGCTTCATTTTACCCAAATTTAAATTGAAATACAAAACAATTATTCTTCAAAATACGTATTCTAAAGGTAGAAAAAAAGAAAAAGGATGGATGTAATGAATTTAATCTTAACTTTAGCTTTATTCGTTGCATTTATTTTTCTCTTGATTCAAGGGATTATTTTAGCAAATAAATATGGTTGGTTTAAATTGGAAAATACACCTCTCCTTGTAATATTAGCTTTAGTATATGAAATGTTTGTACTTTTCATAGGTAGGTGGGTAGGTGAAGGGGGATTGTTGGAAGGTTTAAATTATGTTCGTTTTTGGTTGCATGCACTTGTGACACCTTTACTAATTTTATTTTCTTGGAAATCATTATATCGAGCCAGTTTTCATTGGGTGAAAACAGCTTGGTTAAAAATGGTAGTAATTTTATTGACCATTGCTTTAATTTGTTATGAACTTGTTACGGGGGTTCTTGGAATTAAATTAGAGCCGAAATGGGAGGCAGAAATATTATTTTACGAAAATGCAACGGAGCAGAAATTTCCACTTATGATTAGTGTTATTTTCGCTGTTATTGTCATCACAGGCTTTTTACTATGGAGAAAACAAAGATGGCCATGGTTGTTAATGGGTGTGAGCGTAATGCTGATTGGAAGTTTAACAACAAACTGGTTGAATCTATCAATGTTTATGAATGTGTTTGAATGGATTCTTTTATTTTCTTTATTATGTACGAAAAAATTCCAGGATCAACTACATAATATTTAGATAAAAAAAGCATGTTGAAACTTATATAAAATCAATCTACATTTCCTGGGAAATTTCGACAAATTTATTTCTCGTTAGTCAATGTTTTTATAGAGTGCTGAAATGTATTTTTATTAAAGTATAGACTTTTTCTATTTTTCTTATTGTTTTCGTTTTGTTTTCCAACTATACTGATTAATATCGCATTGAAATGTTTGAATAGAACAGTTTTCTACAAAATGCTGCTCTAACATTATGCGAATTTATAGAAAAAAGGTGAGCAGTATAATGTTTTTTCGGTTACATCGAACAATAAAAATTCGTTTAATAGAATCATTCTTAAGTTCCGCTGTTAGTTTTATAGATGAAAGTTACATCGTTGAAAAGAAGGAAAAGGAATCAATGGTTAAACATGTTGCACATATGGTGCGGAGTTATCGCCAAGTGTTCCACGATAAATTATTTATTTTATATTCAGTGGCACTTGTACTCTTTATGTCATTAGAGTATCAACTAAATAATTATGTCGGTATAAGATTAGAAAACGAAATGCAGAAACAGCCATTTTTAAATTGGGAAATTGATGGAATTTTAATGGCAGGGTTGCTTCGGACGGAGAATACGGTATTAGTAGTGTTAATAGCTCTGTTTGTAACTTCAATTGTTACTCGTTTTAAAGATCGACATGTAATTGTTATCAGTTCTTTCTTTTTTGTTGCTGGTTATGCCTTTATTGCTTATTCGAATTCGATTCCACTTCTCTTTATAGCGATGCTTATCGCGTCTGTTGCAGAGTTGCTTCGTGTACCAGTGGAACAAAATTATATTGGATCTCTTCCATCGGAACATGCAAGATGTTCATATCTAGCTATAAATGGAATGAGTTTTAATCTATCACAGATGATTTGTTCTTTTACTGTCATGATTAGCGCTTATCTTTCAAGTACAGTAAAAGCAATATTGATTGCAATCACTGGATTTATCGGTGTTGCTATTTTGTTGAAAATTGGTACAGCTTTGGATAAGCGAGTAAAAGAAGTAGAGGAATAACAATTTTACTATTAGTAATCCAATCCCTTAGTCATTTATACTGAGGGATTTTTTAATACTATTAAGATATATTATTTAAGGTATGAATTTATAGATTTTTTAAATAAGTATGACTATAATTAGTTTAATTGTATAATCTATCGTTAGCAGGAGGAAGAGGAATTGACAGGAAAACTAAAAATGATTACGACCATGCTTATTTTTGGTAGTATCGGTATATTTGTAAAAAATATTAATCTATCATCTAGTGAAATTGCGCTTTTTCGTGGAATTATTGGATGTATTACATTGATTATTGCCGGATTATTAATTAGGAAAGTCGTCCGCTTTCGTACTACAAAGAAAAATTTAATACTCCTTTGCATATCAGGTGGTGCGCTCGGTTTTAATTGGATGTTTTTATTTGAAGCATATCGACATACTACGATTTCCAATGCAACAATCAGTTATTATTTTGCACCTATTTTTGTCATGATTCTAGCACCTTTTATACTTAAGGAAAAAATGACATGGTTTAAAGCGGGAAGTATTGTAGCTGCAATCATTGGTATCTTTTTAATTGTCGGAACAGAAAATGGTGGTAGCGGAAGTAATCATTTTATTGGTATTATGTTTGGTCTAATAGCCGCAGCCTTTTATGCTAGTGTCATGTTAATGAATAAATTTATCAAGAATCTATCAGACCATGAAACTACTGTTGGTCAATTAGGAATGGCATCCCTTGTTATTTTACCGTATGTTTTATTTACGGAAGGGATAAATATTTTTAATTTGGATGGCCAATCAATACTCCTGATGTTGTTTGTTGGTATTATTCATACTGGTCTTGCTTATATGCTTTATTTTTCAGCTTTAAAACAGTTGGACGGACAAACAACTGCTCTTTATAGCTATATTGATCCGATCTTTGCTATTGTCTTGTCAGCATTAATATTGAGTGAGGCATTTACTCTAGTACAAGCACTTGGTGGCTTACTCATATTAGGTGCAACATTTATAAATGAACAAAAAAGTATGAAGGTAGCGAAGGAATAGCTGCTCAACATAAGAGTTGCTATTGAATTGATTTATATCAATTTTTTTGGAAATAGTATCGGGTATAATAAGGTAAAAGATTGAGATAGAGGTGTTTGCATTGGAAAGTTACCATAATCATTGTTGTAGTCAAAATCATGAAAAGGGCTGCAATCATCAAGACAGATGCATTTCAATCGTACCGATATTTAATCATCTTGAAGATGAACAGATGGATGAAATTTTAAATGTTGTGCGTTCGGTGACCTATAAAAAAGGGGAATTTATTTACCGCCAAGGAGAGTCTTCGGATTCGTTATATATTATCCATAGTGGTAAAGTACGTATTTATCGTTTATCAGAATCTGGTAAAGAGCAGGTGTTACGTATTTTAAATCCCGGTGATTTTACGGGTGAATTGGCATTATTCAAAGAAGGGACTCATGAAACGTACGCAGAAGCGATGGTTGATTCGAGTATTTGTTTAATTAATCGGGATGATTTACAACAGTTTTTAATGAAATACCCGAGCATTTCCTTACACATTTTATCTGAGTTCTCAAATCGATTAGAGCAAACAGAAAAACAAACGGCTCGATTTGCTACGGAAAAAGTAGAAACCCGCATTGCGTTGTTCTTTGCAGATTGTATGGATAAGGAGAGTAAGTCTAATGCAATTGAACTTCCGATGAGTAGGAAAGACTTGGCATCTTATTTGGGAACAACGCCTGAGACGTTAAGTCGGAAGATTACAGAATTAGAAAAGGACGGTTACATAAAGCAAAGATCTAATAAAATAATCGAGATCATCGATTTGGATGAATTGTTGTTAGTTTGAGTGGATACTGATATAAGCTCGTGGACAAAATGGATAGAAAATTAGTGTGAAATGTCATTGAGAGTGCGTCTCGTGGACAAAACGAGTAGAAAGTTAGAGTGAAATGTCACCGAGAATGCATCTCGATGACAAATTGGCAGGAAAGTTAGTTAGAAATGTCACCGAGAGTGCGTTTCGAAGACAAACCGAATGGAAAATGAGCTGGAAATGTCATCGAGAGTGCGTTTCGATGACAAACTGAATGGAAAATGAGCTGGAAATGTCACCGAGAATGCGTCTCGTGGACAAACCGAATGGAAAGTTAGAGTGAAATGTCACCGAGAGTGCGTTTCGAAGACAAACTGAATGGAAAATGAGCTGGAAATGTCATCGAGAGTGCGTTTCGATGACAAACTGAATGGAAAATGAGCTGGAAATGTCATCGAGAGTGCGTCTCGAAGACAAACTGAATGGAAAGTTAGAGTGAAATGTCACCGAGAATGCGTTTCGATGACAAACTGAATGGAAAATGAGCTGGAAATGTCACCGAGAATGTGTTTCGATGACAAACTGAATGGAAAATGAGTTGGAAATGTCACCGAGAATGCGTCTCGAAGACAAACCGAATGGAAAGTTAGAGTGAAATGTCACCGATCCCGTCTATAGCCCATCTCTCATGGATAAAACAGTTCATCAATAAGTCTGAAATGTCCATGATAAATGTTGAATTAATGTAACCATAATAAAAATAATCGGAGCCTCCAAATCCAATGAGGCTCCATTTTCAAATTATTTATTTAACACTTTTTATATTTTTCAAAATAAGACCCGTTTTTAACATAGTCGGCATTTTTCTTAAGCTATATTCAAAGTCATGATCGCCTACTTCGTAATTCATATTGTAAGTTAAAAAGTGTAATGTAGTTTTCATTAGGTCTTTTGCAAGTTGTTCCCGAAGCATATTCCAATCATATTCGTGTTCCTTCGGTGTATATGGATCAAATTTAATATCTTTATACCGATCTGGCCAGAAAAGGTCTGGATTGTGCCAAATGCGTGGATCATGATTTGTGCCATACATATCAAGTAAAACTAGACTACCTTCAGGAAATGTGTAACCTTCCCAAGTGAATTCCTTTCGTACCTTTGCACCTAAAAAAGGCTCAAAAGGGAAATAACGTCGTACCTCTTTAACAAACCACTCATCGTATTGATCAATATCATCAATTTTTCTTTTATATTCCTGGTGTTGAATTGTGGCTAGTGCCTCAAACGTAATAAATGTTGCGTTTGAAACAATCGTTTTTAAAATATGAATGAGGATATTTGTTGCAACTGATACACTTAATAATTTCTCATCGTGTTGGAAATTGGAAATTTGATTAATCGTACTATTCGGCTCAGGTTTAATTTCTTCTTTCCAAACTTGAACGAAAACTTCTTGTATCCAGCTTTCCACACGATTTCGAATTCGCTTACTATATCTTGGCTTTAAGCCAACAGTTTCAAAAGGATCAATTAAGGCAAAAATCTCATCGGCCCGAATTTTTAACTCTTCATCATTAACGGGAATACCGGCCCATTGACATGCAACTTCTGTAAGTAACTGTTTCATTTCATCAAAAAAGATGATTTGTTCTTGTTTTGTCCAACTAACTAACCGCTCTTGAAATTTTTTCAAATAAAGTGTATTAAGCTCATTGATTCGAGATGAAGAGAGAAGTTCGTTAAATAATTGTTCCCACTGTTGATCATCCAAATTATGTATCGACATTTTTTCATTCGCATTAGGATTGATTTTTATTTGAGGTAAAACTTTTAACCGTTCAAATTTTTCCTCATCATAAAAAATCTCGGCAGCTTCTTGTCCACTCATACAAATGACGTTTTTACCGCCTAACTTCGTTTGAAAAACATCGGTATCTAAATGGTTACATCTATTTTGAACAAACAAATAACCTTCTAACATTAGTTGTATACGATTGTCCCAACCACGATCTTTCGGGATTTGTTTTTCAGTACTCATAAAAATACTCCTTTAAAAAATTTTACTATTTACTTTATTTTAAATTTATTTTTATCCAGACATGTTTTTGCTCTATATAGTTTACAACTATCCATTATAACCGAAATCAAATGCTTTTCCTAATTAACATTTCATTACGTAATGTTAACGAGCTTGTAAACTTGTATTTACACTAAATTTTTTTGTTGTGAAGTGAAAATTGTAATTCAAATGAGAGAATCTCTTGTTATACTAGAAATGGAGTTGAGGAAACATAAATTGTTCGGAAGGGATTTTTATAAATGGAACAGATTATTGGGTATACTTTTGATATGCTACCGTTTCTTTTGGTAATGCTACCGATTTATGTATTTGTTCGTGGGATTTATCTTTTTCGAAATAAAAAAGGTCAGTCGATTCAATTGTTGCGTGAATTTGGTCTTCTACTATTTGTTTTATACTTAACAGGTGTAGCATCTCAAACGATTGTACCCGAATTTGTGATTATAAACAACAAGTTACAGGCTGTTGATCTTGGCTTTAATCCGGACCGAATAAATCTAGAACCATTTAATAAAATTATAGAGACTCAAATTTTAGTTGAGAATGGTCACATAAGTTACTTGTTCATTGAAGTATTTGGTAATATTTGCATGTTTATTCCCATCGGTTTTTTCCTCCCATTATTATGGGATAAATTTAAAAATCCGTTTTTAACTGTTTTTGTATGTTTATTTATTTCTTTCAGTATCGAAACAATTCAGTTGATTTTGCCAAGAGGAACAGATGTAGATGATATTATATTAAATACTAGTGGGGGACTAATTGGCTACATTTTATATTCTGTTCAAAAAAGTCGTCTAAAAAACATTACTATCCAAGTTTAAGAGAAAGTGTATATTAAGAACGGAACATGGAAGTTTAAAAAAGAACTTCTAATAAAGAAGTAATCTTTGTCTGACTTTCTGCATATTCATTTTTATTAAGGCGTTGTTAAGCCTTATGTCTAGCTCTTAAAGTCCAAATTTGGTAGATCATCGCAATGGATGCAATGATTGTTAAATAGGTTAAGAAAATCCAGCCCGACATTAAATATGGGTAAATCGCTTGTTGAACGGGTTCGCTTGTTAAGAATTCTCTATAACGAACACATAGATAGATTATAATTCCCACTATTAGTGAGAAGGTAAATAATCCAAGGCCGAGTTTACTTTTTGTAGCTCCTCGTTCAGCCTTATATTGATTTGCCCACCCATCTTTTTTATGTGCTGATAACTTATCTAACCATACTTGGCAAAAGGTGATTAAGTTAACCCACAAATATATTTCAGGACTTATTAATAATGCAGCTAAAATGACGTCAATGGGTCGATGCATCGGCGTTTTTATAGCTAAAATTGTGTTTAAAATCGATGCTAAAATAATCGGAGTAATCCATATCCATGACCAATAAAATTGATCTGTTGCTATTGAAACAGCTAATAACAGTACAAATAAGACACGTACTGTTAAATCTAATAAAAATTTAATTTGTGAACGCCAAAGTCTCCATTTATGGGTTGTGTGTACATTCAGTTGTTTATTCGTTAATAAATCTACTGTTCCAGCCTGCCATTTATTCCTCTGTTGACGGAACGAATGATAATTCCTCATTGAATCAACAAAACAGCGGGCCTTTGGACTGATTAATGTTTTCCAATTTAGTTTTTGTAATTGCCAAGTTAATAACATATCTTCTACATCACTGTCATTTTGCCACGGTCCATCCAATTTGTTTTTGTCTACTACCTCCTGTAATGCTTCAGGACGGAATAAAGTTGCCTGACCGCCAAGTACATATGTGCTGCCACCGTGATATTGAAGATTTAAAAGCCAGCTTGCCATATCTTGTTTTTGCTGATGGGTCCACCATCTAGCCATCGGTCCACCATATTCGCCACTTTCAATTTTTTCTTCATAATGAACATCATCTTTAGAAAGAAGTTTCTTCTTTTTTGGTAAGCGCATCGTATATTTAGCCATGACACCACCAATATTACGTTGGCTCATTAAATCATCCCATAAATTTTTTAATGCGCCAGGTGCAAGTCGACTGTCTGCGTCCATTCCAAGGATTGCTTTGATCGATTGTTGATAAAGCTCTTGATATTCACTTTTTTCCTTAAAATATATCGCTAACGGATCTCCATAAATGTATTTCCAAGCAGTATTTAAGGCACCTACTTTTCGCTGTTTATTATTTTTTGTCGTTAAAACTATAACATTCAATCCAAAATCCCGAGCGGCTTCAAATGTAATTTCTTCTGTTCGATCATTACAATTATCCGCTATAACAAATATATCGAGTTGGACATACTTTGGTAATGTTTGGTCAGCAAGCCCGGCTAAACAATCCCGAATTGATTTTTCTTCATTATGAGCAGGAATAAAAGCTACAATTCTTGGCATCATATATCTTTTTCTAACTTGCTTCACTTTTTGATGGGGATTGTAAAGTACTTCATCTTTTTTTTGGTTAGGCTTATCGATTAACACTGGACTTTGAATCGTACTATAGACAACCTCGTGCTTCTTATCCGCTTCAAATAAAAACTTCTGCTCCGATGCTTTAATTTCATTATCCATTTAATGCACCTCCCTTCCATGTTAGTCTTTTTTACCATTACAAATGAAGGTAAAGTATTTTACCTTTATTTCATATCTAATTATATGGTTGGAAGTTTGAATGAATACGTAATTTGTTTGTCGATTTTATAAAATTGAATACTTTTAGCCTAAACAAAATTTCTAACATAGTATGAAATTCCTGGGAAAATGTGAGGGTGGAAAAAGAATTAAAATAATGAAATTCGAACTATTTAAACATAAATTAGAGCCTAATACCTATTCCTTTTTGTTTCATTTATACATAAAATTATAAAATATTACTAAAACTTTTTTACTATATGGGTTTACATTTAAAAAATTCAACTAATAAATAAATCATTTTATTAATTGGGGGGAATTTCAATGGTTTTTTTTAAGAAAAAGCCGAGAGGAGAAAATGAAAATACTCAACATGAAGATCTGAAAAATCAAGTGGGGATTTTTCTTGATGAAGAAAGTGAAAT
>NZ_JAACYS010000021.1 GCF_009996845.1 Pallidibacillus pasinlerensis
TACAATAAATCCGATTGGTAAAGTGTGAATTGAAAGATTTTTAATTTAATAGTTATTAAATGATGATAGTGCATTCCTCTTCGTCGTTTTTATATACTAGAATACCTTACTGAACCTGTACTTGTCCAATCAAGCAAGCTTTTTAATCAAATATTATATTAGAACACTGAACCCGTCCCCATGTTCAAGGGACGGGTTTGATGACTTTTTATGCAATTTTCGTTTCCATCTTTTCGTTTACTGCTTTCTTCTGACGAATTCTTAAAAATATATTATTAGATAGTAATGACGCAATAATTAAAATTGTGCCTAGTACATCATAAATTGTTACTTGTGTACCTTGGAAAATTGAAATACTTAATGTTGTTACTGGAACAAAATTAATAAATAGTAATCCATTTAAGGATGATAATATACTTACCCCAAAGTTCCATCCTAATAGTGCAATTAGCCCTGGGAAAATAATCATAAATAATAAATGCGGCGTAACAGTTTTAACTTCTTCAACCGTTGGAACAGCTGTATAGCCGAACAATGTTGTACCAATTGTAATGATGATTGCCGTTACCGTTCCGAGCAAACAAGTTATCGTTGAATATCTTAATGTTGACCAACCTTTAAATTGACTGCCTCCCATAGTATAAATAACCCAGCCAATTACCGCAAGTAAAATGAGCAAGGTCGGAATAATATCTTCTGTCGCGCTGAAAAATGCTTTAATATCTCCTTTTGTGATTACAAGCAAAGCACCGATAAAGGCGACAAGTACACATAATAATGTGAAACGATATGGACTTTGTCTAAAAATTATCCAGGCAATAACAATAGATATCATTGGCATAAGTGACTCCATTATCGATGCTGCCATAATACCTGGTTCCCCTAATAAGTCTTGCCCCCAAAAAATAAATAAATTATAAACCGTAAAAGCCATCGTTCCGAAAAACCATAACTTTAAGCCTTTACCTTCAAAGCGGAAGGCTTGAACCCCTTCCCTCCATAAAAGTAAAACAACTAAAATAATCGTAACTGCACCATAACGGAAAATTGTAAAATAAAATGGATCAATATATTCGAATGCAGAATGCGCGACTGGAAACATCGCTCCCCACGAAACAGCTGCAATGAAACATAAAAATGCCCCTAACAACACACTGTTTTTCAATACCCTTCCCCCTATCCACATGTTGTAAACTACCTTTATTCTATCTTTTATATACATCTTGTAAAATGAATATAAATGATGAATTCTATCACTTTTTTTGATATCATAAAATTTGTGGATAGGAGGGGAGTTACGTGGAATTAAAAGACTTAGAGATTTTTCAAACTGTCGCTGAAAAAGGTACGATCACAGAAGCTGCAAAAGTATTGAACTATGTTCAGTCAAATGTTACTGCACGTATACATAAACTAGAAGAAGAACTGAATACGGTGCTATTCAACCGACATCGTCGAGGGATGACACTAACTCCCGAAGGAAAAAAACTATTAAAATATAGTAAAGAAATACTATTATTAACAGATGAAATGAAAAAGGCAGTACAAAGTAAAAAAGAACCATCAGGAAAACTAGATATCGGCACCGTTGAAACGGTATACCACTTACCTAAAATATTAACGAGCTATATTAAAAAGTATACGAAAGTCGATTTATCTTTATATACCGGCGTTACTGAGTCGTTAGAAAAAGATGTATTAAATCATAAATTAGACGGTGCCTTTGTTTCAGAAACCGATTTTCATCCAGATATTATCGCCCATGAAGTATTCGAAGACGAGCTTGTGTTAATTTCTGATAAGCAAATATACACTTTAAAAGAATTATCCAATGAGCCGGTGCTTTGTTTTAGTAAAGGATGCGGTTACCGTGCTAGACTTGAAAGTTGGTATCGAGACAAAAACATCACACCACACAAAGTAATGGAATTTGGTACGTTGGAAACGATTCTACGTAGCGTTGCGATGGGATTAGGAGTTACTTTCGTTCCCAAATCAGCTGTCGTAAACTGGGAGTCAAGTAATCTTATAAAATGTCATACATTACCTGATCAATATAGCAAAATCAAAACCGTGTTCATTAGAAGGGCTGATACGTACTTAACTTCAACAATGGAGAAGTTTATTGAAACAATTGAACTGAATAAAAGTGTAATAATTGAACGATAGCGTAAAACAGGTATGGGCAGAATTAATTTTCCACACCTGTTTTTTTCAAACTATCAACTGTGAAAACTTGTCAATTACCCACAGTCTTTGGATAACTCCATTTTATACTAACTTATGTGCATACCATTTATCTCCACGGAACCTGATAATAAATACTAAGCCTCGGACTGCCCATTCAGCAATCATAGCTACCCATACACCGATAATCCCAAAGCCTAATGTAATTCCAAGCACATAACCAAGTACTACTCGGAACAACCACATCGACAACATGGAAACAATCGATGTAAATTTTGAATCTCCAGCTGCTCGTAATGCCGATGGCAATATAAAACTAATAGCCCATAAAATCGGTTGGAAAATCGCACAAAGAACCGTGATAATAAAAATTGTGCCAATAATTTCTTCTGGTGCACTGAACATCTTCATCAATAAAGGAAATGTAGGTAATATCAATAACGATGTTACAATAAAAAATATGGACGACAGCCCTAAAAATGACTTTGTAAATTTCCTGGCATCCCTTATATTTCTTCTACCAATACATTGACCGACAATGGTAACAATGGCTATTGCTAAAGCATTTGAGCCTATTTGGAATACTAATGTGATAGACCCTGCAATCGCATTTACCGTTAAAGCAAGGGTTCCCAATTGTACGATAAATGTTTGCGTCAATAACTTTCCACCATTAAAAAATAGTTGTTCCGCAGCAAATGGAATGCCAATAAACATTACTTTCTTCAAAATAGAAAAGTCGAGATGAAGTGCATTTTTTACCTTAATGAATCAACCATATTAACAGCACTGACAGCTTCAGTACCAGATGAACTAATCATGGCGGTATTAAATAAAATCATTAAAATTAGGAAAGCTTGATCGACTAAAATCGGAATGATAATCGATATTACCTCTTTAAAATGAATTGAATCACCAGACAAATATTTCCCTAACCAAAAGTTTGCTCTTTTTTTCACATTCATAATTATTTTACTCAATTCAATGCATCTACTCACTTCTTTTATATTTTTATAAATTACTTAGGATTCCGAAATATTCAGCCAAAAATAACCACATTCTACCTACTCGCCGGTAATGGATATTCGTGCAATTATACAAACAATTCGTAAATTAATGTATTCTATTATTATAGAACAATTAAAAAATAATTCAAATGGAAGTGGTCTTAATGAAAAAAGCGCTCCTATCTTGGAGTGGTGGGAAAGACGCAGCACTAGCCCTTAATGCAATTAAAAAAAGGCAAGAATATGAGATTGTCGCTCTTTTAACCACTCTTACAGAAGAGGACAAAAGGGTTAGTATGCACGGGGTTCGTAAAGAATTACTCGATGCACAAGCAACAATGTTAAAGCTCCCTATCGAATATGTGTACTTACCAACCGAAGCCGGTAACGAGTTGTATGAAAAACGAATGAAAAAAACTCTGTCTCGCTTTTTAAATCAAGGAGTTGACACAGTAATTTTTGGAGATTTATTTGTAGAGGAGATTCGTCAGTATCGTGAAAAACAACTATCACAAATTGGTATGAAAGCCGCTTTCCCACTTTGGAACAAATCCCAGAAAGATCTAATTAAACAGTTTTTAAACGAAGGTTTTCAAGCAGTTACTGTATGCATTGATACAAACGCATTATCACAAGCATTTTTAGGAAAAAATCTTGATGAATCATTTTTCTCAAATCTACCGGACTCGATTGATATATGTGGGGAACATGGGGAATATCATACTTTTGTTTATAATTGTCCTTTATTCAAACAACCTATTTCTTTACAAAAAGGGAAAAAATCAACGAAATGGAATCACTTTGCCTATTGCGACTATTTTTTAAAGAATAGTTAATTTCTAGATAACTAACTTTTTTGACTTAACACTCCTTTAATTCTTTACATTATTGATTTAAAACTAAACATTAAATGCCCCTTTTATTATTTTTTTACACTTTTTTAACGAATGATATGATATTCGTTTAACTATACTGATATTAAGGGAATATACTATATTAACCTGATTATAAAGGAAGGGGACAAATGAGTAAATTTACTGTTTATGATTATACTTTTCAAAATTTAAGCCAAAAAAACATGACCTTTGAACAAGTGTTTGATTACATTGTAAAGTTTATGAAAAAGGACCCAATCGGGAGTTTTAAACTTATGTTTGGCACTGACTCACAAGTACATCATAGCTATACGAAGTTTATTACAGGTATTGTGATTCAGTGTGAAACAAAAGGAGCTTGGGCTTGTATACGTAAGGTCATCGTTCCGCGAAAAATGAACAATCTTCATGAACGAATTTCTTATGAAACGACTTTGACGGAAGAAGTTGTCTCAATGTTTACTGAAGAAAGAAAGGACCAATTGATTGGAATTGTACTACCCCATATATATAAAGGTGCAAGTTTTACAATTGAAGGGCATATTGATATTGGCTCTGGCAGGCGGAATAAAACGAGAATATTTGTTAATGAAATGGTTGCGCGAATCGAATCGATTGGTGTGGAACCAAAAATTAAACCCGATGCCTTTGTCGCTAGTTGTTATGCAAACCGTTATACAAAATAAATGACTGTTACTTTAACGTCCACAATACTTAAGTTCGAGTGTAATAAATCGATGTGTGACCTAATGTATCATGTAAATCTCTAGAAATCCGTAGACGTTCTTCTCGTTTCACTAAGGCATCAATCTTTTGGTTTGCCTCCTGTAACTTGGCTTCTAGTTCCATATTTCGATTCATGGACCGGATAGCTATTGGCATCACGAGCATAAGTACTAGTAACAAGCTATTTGCTATAAACCCTATTTTTATAACAAAGAAAGCCAGTTCTATCAATACGATAATTACGATGACATATGCTATTTTGAATTTTTTATGATTAATATACCAGCCAATGAAATTACACGTATATAAACCAAGGAATATATTATAAGGTTCATACAAAAAGGTTTTTAATCCATTAAAGATTAATGACATGGCCGATTCAAAAACTTCCTCTGGCACATCTTCTTCTTCCCAAAATACCCAACGCATACCTAAGAACTGACCGATTGACAACCTGAATCACCTCTCAGTTTTCATATCATTCAGATAATTCTTTACTGTCAATATATTTATTTAAATTTTTCGAAAAATAAAATTAAGATATTAAAAATAATTAGAAATAAAAAAGTGTTAAATCTACCTCTTACCAATGTAAAGAAGGTTGATTTAACACTTTTCTCTTTTTTGTAAAATTTACAATTATTTCACATTTAATCATACTAATCTAATTTTTACTTCGATATAATTATCATGATTGTTTTTGACAGGTTCGGAATAATGCCCCCGTCAATTTCACATTTCGAGATGGGATTGAACTAAGTATATGAGCCAATGACATTGATCATTAGATTTAATATTTTCTAACATGCCCTTGATTATTGCATGACTTGGTTTAGACTTTTGTAACTCTTTATTTAAAATCTCAACAGATTCGACTTCCAAAGGGTTAGTAAGTATATCAAGTAAGTATTTAATTTCTGAATCAATTGATTGTTGTACATTTTTAATTTCGAAATTCATTTTCTCATTAAAATTTCTAAACATTACTTCATTTATAAAGACCTTTTGCGAGTAATTGGCTAAAAGGTGTGTCCGTTCAACTAGCACATCCGCCAAATGATTCGCATCTATTGGCATATGATAAGTGAATATTATATGGGAATAAATATCTAGTAAACCTTTAATATTATATAATAGTTCATACTTTGTTTTTTCAATTTTAGTTCCATAGCATTCTCTTAACAAATGAAGAATAGAGTGATTCATTAATTGATCATAACGATGAATCTTTATTAACAAATCTTCATTCAAAGTATGGAGCCGGTCTTTGACAAACATATTTGCAAAATCTGAGTGTCGTTGAAACTCAGTAAAAAGATATAAGTATAAATTAAAAAGCTTTCTTTCTGGTTCTGTCGATTCCTTGACTACACGGTCAACACCAGTTGTGAATCGCTTCATAAAGTAATCAATAATTTCATTAATAAGTTCATCCTTCGATTTAAAGGATAAATAAAAGGCACCTTTGGATATTCCACAATGATCTGTTATTTGCTGAACTGATGTTGCATCAAAACCTCTAGCAGCAAATAATTCAATGGCTTTTTCCATAATTAATTGTTTTCTATCCACTATTTATTCCTCGCTTTATTATGTGTTGACACTGACCGATTAGTCATTTATTATAGGGTTTGTTACTAGATTTGTCAAGAAAGGGTAGGTGTAGAGTGAAATCATTAGTTAACTTTGTTATAAGAAATAAATTAGCCGTGTGGCTACTAACTTTTATAGTTGTATTTACAGGAATTTATTCCGGTTCAAAAATGAAGATGGAATCAATTCCTGATGTATCTGTACCATATTTAATCATTAATACCGTTTATCCAGGTGCAACGCCGGAACAAGTTATGGAAGAAGTTTCGATGCCGCTTGAAAAGGCAGTAGAAAGTTTAGAAGGGGTAAATGCCGTTTATTCCAACTCTTACTCAAGTATGTCATCGATTCAAATCGAGTATGATTATGAGCAAAATATTGATTTTGCTAAACGGGAAGTAGAAAATGCCCTCGAACTAATAACTTTGCCTGATGATGTTCAAGATCCCATGATTACGAAAATTAGCATGAATATGATGCCGGTTCTCGTTTTAAGTATTAGTAGTACTGAAGAAGACATCGTGGAATTAACTTCTACCGTTGAAGATATAATCGTTCCGAAAATTGAACAAATTGAAGGTGTCGCTTCAGCTACAACAACAGGGCAACATATTGAAGAAGTCGAACTTACCTTTGACGAAGCAAAATTAGCTCAATATGAATTAACAGAACAAGATGTTAAAGATATTGTTCAAGCAACCGATTTAGATGTATCCCTTGGTTTATTTGAATTTGAAGATGGTGAACAAGCCGTTCGTGTAGATGGGAAATTTACGACAGCTGAAGATTTAAAAGAAATGTTAATCCCTGTTACACCGACGGAAAATCAACCATTACCATTTGTTAAATTAGGAGACCTTGCCACAATTGAATTGGTCGGAAAAGTAGAATCAATCTCCCGTACAAATGGTGAAGATTCCATAACGATTCAAATCATAAAAGGCCAAGAAGCAAATACAGTTGAAGTTGTTAATGCTGTAAAAGATTTAATGAAAGATTATGAAGATAAATATGCTGGTTTAAATGTCGATTATACGTTTGACCAAGGTGAACCGATCGAAAACTCCGTATCACAAATGGTAAGTAAAGCGTTATTTGGTGGCGGAATTGCCGTATTAATTATTTTACTATTCCTACGGGACGTTAGATCAACAATTATTTCCATCATCTCCATCCCAGTTTCGATTTTAACCGCCTTACTCATCTTAGATTATTTAGATATGACTCTAAATATTATGACGCTAGGTGCGATTACGATCTCGATTGGGCGGGTAATTGACGACTCGATTGTTGTTGTTGAAAATATTTATCGAAGATTACACTTAAAAGGTGAAAAATTACGGGGACGTGCGTTAATACGTGAAGCTACTATTGAAATGTTCCTGCCGATACTATCTTCTACAATAGTAACCGTTGCCGTATTTGCTCCATTACTATTTGTCGGTGGTATGATTGGTGAGTTGTTCTTACCATTTGCTTTAACAATGGCGCTAGCCCTTGGTGCATCCTTAATTGTAGCGATTTCAATCGTTCCATCTCTATCACACTCGATGTTTAAAAAGCAATTGTATGATGAAAGTGTAAGAGAGAAAAAGGTGAAAAAGCCAAGTAGTCTTGCTCTTGCTGGTATTTATAAAAAAGCATTACGCTGGACATTAAATCATAAAATTATTACATCACTCGTAGCGATTGCTGCGTTAGTCGGAAGTTTAATGTTAACTCCACTCGTTGGTTTTAGTTTCTTAGGTAGTGATGAACAAAAAGTAATGTATATTACATACACTCCAAAACCTGGTGAAACTGAAGAGCAAACATTGGAGAATGTTACGGAAGTAGAAGAAAAAATGCTTGCCCGTGACGATGTGATAGCTGTCCAATTTTCTATTACAGACAACACGAGTGCTGAAGCGGCAATGATGGGCGGTGGCGGCTCATTAATGTTTGTTGTTTTTGATGAGGAAACGAAAGATTTCCCAGATGTGAAAAGAGAAATAGAAGGCTATCTTGAAAACATAAACCATACTGGTAAATGGCAAAGCCAAAACTTTATGACTGGTATCGCAAGTAATGAATTAAGCTATTACGTATACAGCGAAGATTTAGATGACTTAGAAGCTGCTGCTAATGAAATTGAAGCAGTTATGGCTGAAAGTAAATATTTAGAAGACGTTTCATCAAGTTTTGATGAAGCATATGAAGAATATTCACTCCGTGTTGAACAAAAAACATTATTACAGTACGGTTTAACGACGGGTCAAATTTTAATGATGTTAAACCCTATTCGTTCAGAAGAAGTGTTAACAACCGTTGAAAAAGACGGGGATGACATTAATGTTGTCATCACACATGACCAAGAAATGCCATCAACCTTCGATGAAATGCTTGATCAAATGGTACCTACGATGACAGGTGACTTCGTTCGCTTAGGTGATATCGTCAAAGTAGAAGAAGGTTCTGTACCAAGTCACTTAGACCGTAGTAAAGGAAGATTCTACGCAACTGTATCTGGAAACATTGTCGGAGAAGATGTTTCCAAAGCAGCAGTAGATGTGGATAAAAGGCTGGCTGATCTTGAGCTTCCTAAAGGTGTAGAGTTTGATGATGCAGGTGTAACGGCCGATATGGAAGAAGCCTTTACTCAGCTTGGAGTAGCAATGATTGCTGCTGTATTAATTGTCTACTTCATTCTAGTAGTTACGTTCGGTGAAGGTCTTGCACCATTTACAATCTTGTTCTCTTTACCATTTACAGTTATTGGAGCAATTGTCGGCTTATGGATTGCCGGAGAAACCATTTCCGTCATGGTATTAATGGGAATGCTCATGTTAATTGGTATTGTTGTAACAAATGCGATTGTATTAGTAGACCGAATCATACGAATGGAACGTTCCGGTATGGAGATGCGTGAGGCTATTTTAGAAGCTGGAAGTACACGTTTACGTCCAATTCTAATGACTGCGATCGCAACAGTTGGTGCGTTAATCCCGCTATTATTTGAAACAACAGGTGCGACTGGAACGTTTATGTCGAAGAGCTTAGGTGTTACCGTAATCGGTGGTCTAGTTTCTTCTACAATCTTAACTCTGTTCATTGTACCTATTGTTTATGAAAGTTTATCTAAACTATTTAAGAAAAATCGAAAAGAAATCGTGGAAGATTAATTTAGAAAGAGGGATTTCCTACACGGAAGTCCCTTCTTTTTTTTACTTTATTTCGTTATGGGATTTGTGCAATACATTATTTCATCTTTAACATCTAAACAATTGCGAATTTTTCTAACCTTTACTATGATAAACGTATAGCTAGTTGTCACAACTGATGAAATTGAAGTTCAATCTTTCACATTCAATTTGTTCTATGTAAAAACAAAAAGTTTCATCCTATTCTACACTAGCTATTGTCATAAACTTTTGTAAATATTTTTTGTAAAATAATATTAAGGGGGAATAATGAACAATGAAAGCATTAATTAATATCGACTACACAAATGACTTTGTTGCTGAAGACGGTGCTCTAACTTGTGGGAAACCAGGGCAAGTTCTTGAAGGGGAAATTGTTCGTTTAACAAAGGAGTTTATCGATAATAACGACTATGTAGTATTCGCCATTGATATGCATAAAGAAAATGATAATCTCCATCCAGAGACGAAACTTTTCCCTCCACATAATATAGAGGGTACTGACGGCAGACTTTTATACGGTGAGTTACAGAACGTTTGGGAAAATAATAAAGATAATCCAAATGTATATTGGATGGATAAAACAAGATATTCTGCTTTCGCTGGAACAGATTTAGAAATAAAACTACGGGAACGTGGAATTACAGAAATTCATCTCGTCGGTGTTTGTACAGATATTTGTATTCTACACACAGCAGTTGATGCTTATAATCGGGGATTCAAAGTAGTTGTCCATAAAAATGGAGTGGCTAGCTTTAATCAAACAGGTCATGAGTGGGCACTACAACACTTTGCAGAAACACTTGGTGCTAAAGTCGTTTAATTTAAAGCGAATTCAAATTTTTAATTAAGCGTACATGTTTATCTTTTCACAGTTTGTTTATTTCACCTACGGAGGTGCACCAAATGAACCACTTATACAATGATGATAGTTTATCGTTACACACTGACTTATACCAAATTAATATGGTAGAAACATATTGGCGTGATAACTTTCATAATCGAAAAGCGGTTTTTGAAGTATATTTTCGAAAACTCCCCTTTGGTAACGGATATGCCATTTTTGCAGGTTTAGAAAAGGTCATCCGTTTCCTTGAAAATTTCCGTTTCTCCGATACCGATTTGGCGTATTTAAGTGAACAAGGATATGAGAAAGATTATTTAAATTACCTAAAAAATATTCGCTTCACAGGTACTATCAAAGGAATGCGCGAAGGAGAATTAGTATTCCCAAACGAACCTCTCCTTCGTATTGAAGCACCAATTGCGGAAGCACAGCTGATCGAAACTCCGATTTTAAATATCATCAACTTTCAAACCCTAATCGCAACAAAGGCTGCACGCATCAAATATATTGTCGGTGATGAAGCAGCATTAGAGTTCGGTTCGAGACGGGCACAAGAAATGGATGCTGCTATTTGGGGAACACGGGCAGCTTATATTGGCGGATTTGATGCCACTTCCAATGTCCGTGCAGGAAAAATGTTTGGCATTCCGATAGCAGGAACCCATGCCCACTCAATGGTTCAAGCATATCAAGATGAGTATACTGCTTTTAAAAAATACGCTGAAAGCCACAGAGATTGCGTTTTTCTTGTAGATACGTATGATGTGCTTCGTTCTGGAGTACCGAATGCAATAAGAGTTGCGAAGGAAATGGGAGATAAAATAAACTTCGTAGGAATCCGTATCGATAGTGGTGACTTAGCATATTTATCTAAACAGGCTCGAAAAATGTTAGATGAGGCAGGTTTTACAGAAACAAAAATTTCAGCATCAAGTGATCTTGATGAATATACGATTATGAACTTAAAAACTCAAGGGGCACAAATTGACATTTGGGGAGTTGGTACAAAACTCATTACCGCATACGAACAACCGGCCTTAGGTGCTGTATATAAAATTGTCGCTATTGAAGATGAAAACGGGGTAATGAAAGATACAATCAAAATTAGTGCCAATCCAGAAAAAGTGACAACCCCAGGTTTAAAACGGGTTTATCGCATCATCAATAAAGATAATAAAAAATCTGAAGGTGATTATATCGCGTTAGACTTTGAAAACCCACAAGATGAAGAACCGTTAAAGATGTTCCATCCGGTTCATACGTATGTTAGTAAATTTGTAACAAATTTTGAAGCAAGAGAATTACATTATACGATTTTTGAAAACGGAAAGCTCGTATATGAGTTGCCTCCTCTTAATGAAATTAAAAACTTCGCACAGGAAAACCTTGATTTACTTTGGGATGAATATAAACGTACCCTTCATCCAGAAGAATATCCTGTAGATTTAAGTCAAGCTTGTTGGGATAATAAAATGTCCAAAATTGAGGAAATAAAAAAGAAAGTGGCTTCTGAATTAAGTAATAAATAAAAATACGAGGAATTTCATCCACCATTAATTACAGCAGCAAATGTGTAAAACACATCGGGGGAAATAATATGGCCAAAATAGGAATCTACGGTTCTTCCTTTGATCCAATCACGTATGTCCATTTATGGACAGCAAGTACAGTTGCCCATCGTTGTAAATTAGATCGAGTCATTTTTCTGCCAAGTTCAAGCAGACGAAAAGATAAAAAAATTTATACTGAAGATTATCACCGTTGGAATATGGTTCAAATGGCTATTCAAGATAATGAGAAGTTTATCGCTGATGACTATGAAATGAAACAAGACCCATGGAAAATAACGACTTACGAAACACTGAACTATTTTAAAGAAAAATACCCGAACGACGAAATTTATTTTATAATGGGTGCGGATTTATTAGTAGATATTGGCGAAGGAAAATGGGGAAATGCGGAAACTTTAATTAGAGAAAATAAGTTTATTATCATGGCAAGAGATGGGATTGACATGTTAAAAGCTATTTCTAAATCCCCGATTTTAAGAAATAACGATAATGGAAATACATTTCATTTAATTGATAAAGGTTTAGCAATGGAGATTAGCTCAAGTTATATCCGTGAAGAATTTGCATTAGGTGGCGAACCACGTTATTTACTCCCTGAAAGCTGTTATAATTATTGTATAACGAATTCCCTGTATCAAAAGGAGAGGAAATAATGAGTCTACAACAAGAAATTATAAAAGCTTTACATGTCAAACCAATAATTGATCCGAAAGAAGAAATTAGATTACGGATTGATTTTTTGAAAGATTATTTAAAGAAAACAGGTGCTAAAGGATTCGTATTAGGAATTAGTGGTGGCCAAGATTCTACTTTAGCAGGAAGACTTGCTCAACTTGCAGTTGAAGAACTACGAGATGAGGGAATAGACGCTACATTTATCGCCGTTCGACTCCCTTATGGCACACAACAAGATGAAGACGACGCGCAACTCGCAATCGAATTTATTAAGCCAGATCAAGTTAAAACCTTTAATATTAAGTCAGCTGTCGATACTTTCGCTGAGACTTATGAAGATGCTGACGGTCAAGCAATATCCGACTATCAAAAAGGTAACGTGAAAGCTCGGTTACGAATGGTTGTTCAATATGCACTAGGCGGGATGCATGGCTTACTTGTTATCGGTACAGACCATGCTGCCGAAGCAGTCACTGGCTTCTTTACAAAATATGGTGACGGTGGTGCTGATGTTACACCATTAACTGGGCTAAATAAAAGACAAGGACGTGCTCTTTTAATCGAACTAGGGGCTGATGAACGACTTTACTTGAAAGAACCTACTGCTGATCTTTTAGATAACAAACCTGGTCAGGCTGATGAAACAGAACTTGGTATCAGTTATGATGAAATTGATGATTATTTAGAAGGTAAAACAATTTCAACCGAAGCAGCTAAACGACTAGAAGGCTTGTATACTCGTTCCGAACATAAAAGGCATGTTCCTGCAAATCCTTATGATGAATGGTGGAAATAATTTGTTGCAGTACAGCGAGGCAATCCATATAGGAAAATGGATTGCCTTTTTAGTGTATGAACATACATCATTTAATGATTAACAGTCTTTTTCACAAATTCCTTGAACGCTTCCTCTTCTTCCACAAACGGAAAATGATTACTATAATTAAACGTTGTTAATGTGGCATTAGGCATTAAATCAGCAACTTCCTTCGAAAAGACATGTGGACATTGGGCGTCATGTAACCCACTAAATATAAATGCAGGGATACGAACTTTATGTAAATCTGGACGTAAATCAAAATCATTTACTTCTTTATAAGCAAAATAATTTAGACGAGGTCCTACTGTTCTACCGCTATTTGGTCTATTCATAAATTCATCATAGCGGTCCTTATTATAAACAGACATCATTCCCCATTCACGACCTAAAGCTTGCCTTTTCTCTTTCGGTGTATTAGGATCTTCAAGTAATTTTAATATTTCTAAAACGCGAGCATTATTTGGATTGTCTTTACAGTAAATACTATCTGGATGGTTCATATATTCATTCGATGCACTTAAACCACCAGCAATAATCTTCGTTAAATGTTCTTCAGCCATGATGGCATATTTAAGCGCAAGCATGCCACCCGTTGAGTTTCCCGCAAAAGCCCATTTTTCATATCCTAAAGCTTCCCGGATTGCTTCTAAATCCTTTACTGTCTCTTCCATTGTGAATTGCCACTCATGTTCCGCTTTAACCGATTGACCGCATCCACGTAAATTTACTAGATAGACTGTGTAATATTCCGTAAAAGGTGCTGCTAGTGTATTACCCTTCTCATTGAATTCACTGTAATGATGGGTCACACATAATGGTTCACCGCTTCCCTTTTTAAAATATTCAAAGACACCACGGGAAGTTTCAATTAGATTTTGCTCCCACATAATCTCTCCCCTTCCTCACACTTCAATTATAACATTATTCTGTAAATTGAATATCTATTGATTTCATATAGTTTTCAATTCATGCGCTAAATTCGTTGATTACAAATACGAATTAACGGACATGCTTCACATCTCGGATTTTTTCGACAATGGACTTTTCCATGCTCAACAATTAGCGCATGAAATTCGTTATATATTTGTAGATTATTAGGTAGCTCACTTTCTACTAGCTTTCGAAAAGCATCATAATCTTTAGGCATATCGAGACCAATTCGGTAAAACAGCCTTCTACAATATTGATCAACGATAAAAATTGGTTTCTCAAAGGCATAAACTAACATACAATCCGCAGTTTCTTTCCCGATTCCGTAAATACCCAATAATTCTCGCCGCAACGTTTTTAAATCTAATTGATTAACTTTTTCTATCTTATAATCGTATTTTTTAAACCATTGCATAAACGCTTTAATCCGTTTTGCTTTCACATTATAAAACCCACTCGGTCGAATTAATTGGGCTAACTCATCCGTTTCTAATCTTTCCAATTGATTAGGTTGTAAAAATGGACGTAAACGGGTTAAAGCCTTCTCAACATTATGCCAATTTGTATTCTGAACAAGTATTGCTCCAATCATCATTTCAAATGTAGTATCAGCGGGCCACCAGTATTGCGGTCCATAATAGGTATATAACTTATCAAATATTAATGGATAAATTGATGTCATTTCCTCCCTCCACTTTAGCACTTTGTTCTAAATCAAGAAGCCTTTTTTTCATCGTTAATCCTCCGCGAAAGCCCGTTAATTTGCCAGATTTACTCAACACACGATGACAAGGGACAACAATCATAACAGGATTTGCACCAATTGCGGAACCGACTGCCCGAACGGCCGATGGTTTGTTTAGTTTTTTTGCAATATCGGAATAAGAACATATTTCACCATAGGGGATGTTTTGGAGTTGCATCCAGACAGACTTTTGAAATGGTGTACCATACAAATCAATAGAAAAATTAAATGTTTGTCGTTTTCCTAAAAAATATTCTGTAAATTGTTCAACGTAATTGAAAAGTTTAATTTTATCTTCTTTTAACACCGCATTCGGTATTTTTTTATTTACCCAATCCTCAACCTCAGTAATGGTTTCATTTTGCGAACCGACAAAACATAATCCTTTTTCTGTTGCCGCTAAGTAAATATTCCAGTCTTCACAAATTAGCTTTGAATAATAGACAATTTGTTTATTTTTCCCGCTCATGGTTTAGCCACCTATTCTCAATTTTTTATTCTAATTGTATTATACTTAGTCAATATATATAAACAAACTTACAGTAGTTCCTGTACATAGCCTAGTTCTACTGCATATAAAAAACCCAAGGATGCACTTAATTCCAAACATCCTTGGGTATAAGATAATCAAAATAAATTGAAAGTCAAAAAATATTAAACTAAATTTTAAATCTACCAATTACTTGTTGAAGTTCAGATACGGTAGAAACAACTTTTTCAGTTCCTAACGCAATTTGGTCCATAGAGCTGCTTGCTTCTTCAGTTGCTGCTGTTGTTTCTTCAATACCTGCAGCAGATTCTTCGGTTATTGCTGTTATTTCTTCAATTGCCCGGTTCATTTCTCTACTTTCATCAACCATTTCCGCAAGGTTTCTAGAAACAATATCGATACGTTCTGCCATCGTTGTCACTGCATTTTTGATTGTTTCAAAAGTTTCGCCGGTTTTCTGAATTTGTTTCGTTCCTTGTTGAACTTCCATATAGCCATTTTCTAAAGAGTTCGTAACAATATTCGTTTCACTTTGAATATCTTTTACGATTTCTTGAATATCCGTTACAGAAGATCCCACACCTTCAGCTAATTTGCGAACTTCCTCCGCAACGACAGCAAATCCTTTTCCATGTTCTCCTGCTCGAGCTGCCTCAATAGCAGCATTTAATGCAAGTAAATTTGTTTGTTCAGATATATCTCGAATGACGACAACAAGATTGGAGATTTTTTTCGCGCTATGTTCTAAACCTTGAACTTTCTCCACAACATCTCGGACAATTTTATCAATGTTCTCCATTTGATTTTTTGAACCTTCCATTAGTTCATGTCCTTGGTTCGTCAATTCAAGGACTGTAAGAGAATGTTGTTGAACATCTTCACTTTGTTTCCCTGCATCTAACATTCTTTTCGTAAAAGTATCCGCAATGGCAGACAAATCACTTGCTTTAGTTGCTTGATTTTCCGCTCCACTTGATAACTCTTGCATTGTTGTTGCTACTTGTTCAGATCCTGCTTTAACCTCATTTGCAGCATGGGCTAAATCTTTCGTATAAGTCGTTACATCTGTCGAAACTTGATTTGCCTTTTTAATTAAATCCTTTAAATTGTTCATTGATTCATTAAGGGATTTTGTCATGACACCAATCTCATCTACATCTTTTACTTCTAAAGGAGGATGAGATAAATCTGCTTTTTCCAATTCAATCATTCGTTGGGTAACTTTTTCGATTCGTTTAGCGAAATTATTTGAAAGTGTATATGCTAAAATAAGACCTGTGATACCAATTATTGCTGTAACAGCAAGATTAATAAGGATTGAATCATAAAATATATTAAAAATATTTAACAACGTAAACATAATGATAATAGTCAATTGCATCGAAAGCATTTTCATTTTTATACTACGATTCATAGCAATCTCCCCTCAATTTAATGTGAAATTATAAACAATCTTTTTCTAAAAATAAGTTCTCTTATATTTATAATCGGCAAATTTTAGCAGTTATTTAGTACTGTTGGCCTATTATTTGTGAAAATTTTTAAAAAATTATTGTTTTAAATAAAACAAAGGTACCATTGTAGCCAACAATGAATACCTTTTTAAGCAAGGACTAGTATTGATAGATTTCCTTTAACCGTTTACCAATAACTTTTAAATCTCGTTCTTTTGCAATCTTATATCCATTTTCCGTAATATCTGGTAAATCACCTTTGATTATTTTTACAATTTTTCTATGGAAATCTTCAAGACGATTAGCTTTATACACAACTTCTCCATCTTTCAATTTAGAATAAATTGGAATATCTCGAACTAAAACAGGAATCTTTGCTGCAAGAGCTTCTAATAGGACAATCCCTTCCGTTTCTTCATACGTTAAAAATAAGAAAAGATCACTACCACAATACGCATCCCTAATTTCACTGCGATTAACATATCCAGGAAAATGAAGATTTGCTGGAGCTTTTGTTATAGCTTTGCGTATTTTCGGTTGAATCATATTTAAATTCGTATAACCGAACCAAAAAAATTCATACTCTGGCATTCGTTTAGCCAATTCAATAAAATCCAGTATCCCTTTTCTTTTAATATAATGACCAACGGAAATTATCACCTTTTTATCATCAGATAAATTATATTTTTTTCGAAACCGTTCTCTGGCCTCCGTTGTCTTTTTAAAAAATTCCGTATCGATTCCATTTGAAAGGCTAACAATGGGAGGTTTAAGACCATAACTTTTTAATAAGTCTTTCGAGTATTCTGTCGGTGTAATAATTACATCGCCACTATTATAACAATGGGTAATCCAACGTTTAAATAACGGAGCAAATAGATTAGAACCAATAAACGAATTGCGGAAGTCTTCCATTGTGGAATGTGCGTGATACACGACTTTTTTCCCTTTACGTTTTGCACATTTACTCATAATAAAAGAGTCAGGAAAAATTGTATTAATATGGACAACATCATAATCATCTTTTTTATCCATGGTAAACGGTACGCCAGCCTGTTCTAATGCTTGTTTTTGGTGGCGAACCGCTTGCCCGACACCACTTTTATTTACAAGCTTTAACATCCCTGAGTATAACAATATTTTCTGACTCTTGTCTTCTGATGAACCCATATACATTTCCTTTCTTTTATACAAACCATTCAATAAACTGATTGAAACTCCAATCGAGTCCGAACGTATAAATTGCAATTGCTAACGGTTTTCCTAATAAAATTATACTTGTAAACTTTAAATAAGTCATTTTCGTCGTTCCGGCTAAGTAACAAAGAAAATCATCCGGTGCGACCGGTGCAAAAATGGCAATAGTAAACAAAGTATCAAATTTTTTACTAGCTATCCATTTCATATACTTATCTTGCATTTTTTTACTAAAAAACAATTGGATAACTTTATGTCCGCACTGTTTAGCAATTGCAAATGCAGCAATTGATCCGAGGCATATTCCTATATAATTTAGAATAAATCCTCCAACAGGACCAAAAAGTAAAACACCGCCAAGTAAACCAATTCCACCTGGTAATATAGGAAAAACGACTTGTATTGCTTGAAAGACAATAAAAACTACTGGAGCCCATACTCCAAATGGCATTAAGAATTCCTTTAATGCAACTTCCGAAGTAAAAATACCAGTGCGTAATCCATAAATAATGAAAAGGATACAGCCAATAATACTAAAAATCGTTAACACATTCATTAATATTTTTATTCGACGACGGACTAGTTCATTAACAATGATTTTTTTCTTTTGTTTTTTTGGGATAAACTTTTTATAATTACTTTCCGTAATACAAGCGAGTTTGCTTTTTAATTCCTCTGTTACCATTTCACCCTTGTGTTTCGCTTTTTCATTCAAAAAGAAATACACCTCTTTATCATTCATAATTCCATTGTAGCGTAAAACTATTTTTCAGTGATTCTATTATACTTGACAATTTTCGAAACATGCGCAAGACATTTAATTTAAAAATAACTCAATAGTATTATACCTTTATCAACTAATTTTGTGTGAATAAATTTGAAAAGAATGGTAAAGTTATCAAACCGTAAAAAACTGTATTTACATATATAACTGTAGTATGAATTTTAATTATTGCTTTTCAACCTATATACTTTAAATTTACTGTAAATTTTTCCCTTTTAGTATCGCTTTTCAGATAAATTATGATTAAAATTCTTCCAGTTTTTCTTATATAAAAGGGGGATGTCATTAATATATTGTGAACAAATAACCTTACATTTTACTGTTAAAAATATGTAATTGTTAAAAAAATGTAATTGTTAAAAAAATGTCGCTCATCATTTGATGAACGACATTATCGCGTTTATCTATATAAAAATTTTTATTATCAGTATGATTCGGAATTCCTTGCCTGTTCGATTATTTCCTTTACCGTTTTCCTTGCTTCTTGAACACCTAGTGGACGCATTTCTTCTCCAAACTCAGCGGAATAGTCCACAGCTTCTTGTTTTTTCTGTGCCAATCCTTTTCTTAACCGTCTACCGTATTCTTGATCCGCTTCCTTTAACCCTCCCATTGTTGATGGTCCATAGTTGACATGTATGTTTTGTCCAAGAGCTTTATCATTATAATAGCGCATCTGTCCGCCTTCTTGATTGGTTGCCACCCTTTTTTTAGCGGCATTAATTGGTAACTGTAAATAGTTTGCACCAATCTTTGTGTATCTGAATATGAGAAGGTTCGTCCTTGTAACATTTTATCATCGGAAAAGTCGAGTCCATCAATAGGACACTTGTTCCAAAAGCTACTTGTTCCATTTCATTAAAGTAGTTTTCAGGATTTTTGTTTAACACAAGTTTCCCAACAGGCAGCCATGGAAACTGCTCCTCGGGCATGTACAATCCGTTCTGGAACCTTTTCCCGGTCAAAGTGACTTATTTTTTCAATAGAGTCATAGTTCTCCAGCATTGCAGGACCGCGATTTCCAACTTCTGATTATTCGTTACTGGAATAGTTTATTGGAAACTAAAGATACAATTGAACTAAAGAAAGTTACGAATCCTTTTGTATCTGCTTTTGTTGATCGAGTAACGAAGCGACAGATTGACTGGCTTCATCAGTGGATTGTAGTAATTGACTATTTTGTATTTCTTGCATATTCACAACAGAGGCAATTTCTTCTAACGATGCACTTGCCTGTTCAATTACAGCACTAAACTCATTAATGGATTGTTCAATAGCATTTGACGTTTCTAAAATATCCTTCGTAAATTTTGAATAGGACACAATGTTATCGTTCAGATCATAGAAATTGGATTGTATTTCATGAAATGCATTTTTCGTATGCTGTGAAAGGTTTAAAAGAGCTGTAATTTTCCCACTAGCATTTTCTACAACCATTACCGTATCTTCTGTTTCACTAATTAAATGACTTAAATTTTCATGAATTTGGGCTGTTGTTTGGCTCGTTGTATCAGCTAGTTTTCTAACTTCCTCTGCCACAACAGCAAAACCCTTTCCTGCCTCTCCTGCTCTTGCTGCTTCAATAGTTGCATTTAAAGCAAGCATATTTGTTTTTGCAGCAATATCTTCGACAACTTTAGCAAAGTTTGATGTGTCATTAATAATACGGGCTAAAGATTTTATTCGAGAATTAACTTGTCCCATCTGATTATAAGTTTCATGTAATTCTTCACTTAATTTAGATATAGATTGTTCCCCAACCTGTGTCGTTTTTTCTGCATTTCCTGCTTCCTGTTGTAGCCACTGGGCAAGTTCATTCGTTTTATGGATCACTTGATTAGTTTCGCTCAATGAGGCGGTAATTTCGGAAATTGAATCTGATTGAACCTGAATCCCAGCGGAAATTTCATTAACAGATCGGTTAATCTCTTTCGCTGATTCAAAGTTCTCATTACTCTTTTCTTGAACGACATTAATTAAATTTGATAAATTTTGCGTACTTTCCGCAATAGCCAAACCCATTTTCTTATTCTCATTGAGTAATTGTTCAGTTTTTTCTTGTAAACCGATGACATCTTTAGACATTTTGCGAGATATCGCTAATTGAAACCCTAATAATACACTAACTAGCCCATAGATTAGGTATATGGTGCCATATTGCCCAACCGCTAATGATAAGACATCATGATGTAAAAAGGTAAAGAGTAACATGGTTAAAAATCCTAATGCTGATGCCAACACCAATATTTTTACTTCCATATAAATTGCTGATGCTGCAATCAACACATAAAGTAAAAAGTATGTAGTTGGCGACACGCTGTTTTCCATAATAATAAATAAAACAATAGCAAGATCTAGCATTGCTATATATGGGATATATTCGATTCCCTTATTATATTTATGCATGAAATAAATAATACTGAGGCCGATTCCACCACCAATGACGATGGAAAGAATTAGAGGTAATTCTTTTTGTAAAATAACATCAACAATCGTGGCCAATATCACACAAGAAAATAAAGCTTTTATAATTAAATTATTTTTTCTTTTTAAATCAGCTAATTTTATTTTTTCTATTTCACTCATTGGTCCCCCTCCTTTATACCATTTGCAATGACTTTCACCCTCACGAGAGTGATTATTATGAATATTGTATCATTTTTTAAATAAAAAATAATCCCAAACACCTTTTACTATACAAATTTAAAGGCTGACCGTTATATTGATCAGCCTAATTTCAATAATTAATAATTACGAAGTACAAAGTAATTTAATAATTGCTTTAAAAAAGGAGTGTTTAATTGCAGTTTTTGCAAAGCATCATATGCTAGACAATAATGTTCCCACATCGCTTTTTTCGCATTTTCTTTACCTAAAACTGTAACGAAAGTGGAACTATCGTTTTCCTTATCGAGTCCCATTGGTTTTCCTAGTAAACTTTGATAACCTTCAACATCAAGCAAATCATCCTTTATTTGAAAGGCGATTCCTGCATATTTTGCGAATTGTTTTAATAACTCGATTTCCTTGTCTTCAACACGCGCTAGAATTGCAGGCATAACAAGGGATGCTTCAAAACCAATTCCTGTTTTATAAAGACACATCCTATTTAACTCTTCTAGGTTTAATCTTTTTCCCTTTGCAGTTAAATCCATCGCTTGACCAATGCACATTTTTTGGATTATTTGCGAAGAATATTGAATAAGATTTAGTACAACACGTTCATCGAACTTCGTAAGCTTTGTTTGTTCCTCTACCGCTTTTTGTGTCATATATAATCCCGTTAATTCGGCTATTGCCGTATTGTAAGTTTCATGAAGTGTCGGTCTACCACGACGTGTTTTCGCATTATCTTGTGTTGGAAGATCATCAAAAATTAATGATGCTGTATGCATGTACTCTAAAGATTTCAGTAATGGAAAAATCTCGGATTCATTTAATCCGTATTCTTTTACCCCCATCACCCATGTCATAATTGGGCGTAACCTTTTCCCATCACCTTCTAAACTGTAATTAGCCGCATCAATAATCGATTCATTAGGGAGATTATGTTCATTTTGAATTAATAAATTTTTATTTATCTTTGTACGAACTGTTTTCACTGTTTCCGAGAAATTCTTTCTTGCTTGTTCTTCATTTTTTAAAATCGTAATCATACGGTCTCGGAGTAATTTATCATAAAAATCTACATCCGTAGCCTTATTTACCATTATTTGAATTAACTCGTTGAAAGAAGCATCATTTACGGCAAATATATTCATCACTTTTTCATAGTTATCATCGCCTAATCGGGATTTAAGACGTTTTAAACTATTTACTGCCCGATTTAATATTACTTCTCGTACATCTCCATTAGAGGAATACACATTATGGATTAAATAAGCAATTACTGTCCAATATAATTCAAATGGGTTTATTAAATCAGTACGTTTTTTATAATATTTATAATAGTACGTAAAAGGAGTGACCGCACCATTTTCTAAATCCTTAAATAAATCGGTGAAGTCATCCGCCAATTGGTTATAAATGCCGTAATAAAAAGTTCTATTATCAAAGCCAGGATCTTCAGGGGCACTTAAGATGGTGCGCACTATGAGTCTTGATGAAGATGATTTTAAAATGATTGGTATAAAGAGGTCCTCATTCGTGTAATTTGAATTATCCAATGTTTTTTTCCGATCGACTTCTTGAGAATGAAAGAAAATATAAGCTTGTTCATAAAATTTTTGTTTTGTTTCTGAACGTTGATTTTGTTTGATTAATTCAAAAGCCTTGCGTAATTCAGTATAAACTTCTTCAATGAATTTTTTATTTTCACCTGTCCATACTCCTAATTCTGGCGCAGTACCTGTAATTAATGTTGTTCGAATTAAATGACTAAAGCGATTTTGCTCAGCTTCAGATAATATTTTAGAATCTAACAAATCATCAATATAAGGATACGTAATACCATACGCATAACCTAACTTAATCGCTCGAGTTAGTCGTTTACTCTGCTCTTCTTTTGAAATACCAACCGGCATCTCTTCCCGTTCTTGCATTACAACGCCACCAACAATTTTGATTAGTTTTCGCTTCGCTTCTTCCCGGTCCATCCCATCTGGAATTGCTCTTGCAACTTTTTGCAGTTTTTCAATTAACCAAATCGTTGCTAATTCCGTATCTTCTTTTTTAGCGTCACGATAAATTCGTGCCCAATCAAAAGTTTGGTCCAATTGTTCGCTTTTCTTGCCTGAGTGATTCACTTCTGTATGCAAATCTTCCTTTAAATTTTCTACAATTTCCTTAATTCGTTTCTGCGTTTTTTTGTCATCTAACGTCTTACCTAAATCTCTCATAAAAATATAAGAAACACTGCGATACAAATACTGTTCCAAACGCTCGGTTTTAATAAGCCATTTAATGTATTGCCGATGTTGTTTTTGCTGTGGAATTTCTATTTTAGAAAAAAATGCACCGACGGGTCCTAATACATGGTCCTTTTTCCAAATTTGAAAATCACTCGTCAACTGTTTAATATAAGTTTTTTCTTCATATTGCTTTATCAAATCTTGAAAATAAACTTTCGCTTGTTTTTCTGCTGATTGATATGTTTCTTCCGGTTTTCTTAATATTAATTCATTCATAAAATATATACCTCATCCGTTCATGAAAAATTTTTATCAAACTTATCGTGCTACATTTATGTAAAAAAATTTATGTAACACCGTTAAAATTCCTCTAGTTTTGCTTATTATCTATATATATCTATTGTACATGAATTTATTTATTATAAATTTAAATTGTATGTTTTTATATTAAGAATATTTTCTAATTAAATTTTTCTATTATAAGAAAATCCCTTAGTGACTTTTTAGCGGACACAAAGAGATACATATTATTCTTCTCCTTCTAAGTAGGATAAAGAAACTTTTAAATTGGCATTACGTTCACGAATTCGGTTTAGTAAGTCTTGTTTTTTTATTTCCGGTTTTGTACTGATAGCAAAAGTATATAAAATCATTGTACCAAGATTTGTCGTTTCTACTTTTCGTAACTCATGACGTTCTGTATAATTTTCAAAAATATCATCGAATAACTCGTCGTAAATTAAATTCTCAGGAACTGTAATTTTTAAAATTTGTGTATCTTTACCTTTTGCATAGTCGTATTTGTATAAGAAATTTATCAAAGCGCTTATAAGGAGACATTTGTTCAACAACCATATCATATTGTTGTTTCGTAATTAAATATTTTTTCTCCCTACGGCTAAATATTTCTATCGCCACTTGTCTCATCCTTTCCATTGTTCTCCTTTTGTTTACGTTAATTTAATAATTAATTTACATTGTTAAAATACATTGAGAGGAAAATGAGAATTTGATTAGAAAGTTCTTTAATGTATAGGAAAAAAGAAAAACCTCAGATTAATCGTCAAAAGCAATTAAACTGAGGTTTTTTATCCAAAAAATAAACTTATTTAAACTGTTTTGCTAAGTTTTCTAATGTTTGGTCATGCAAGCGATAAACGGTCCATTCATTCATCGGGACTGCACCCATTGCTTTGTAAAATTTTATCGACGGTTCATTCCAGTCAAGGCATGACCATTCCATACGTCCACAGTTTCTTTCAACTGCCAGATGGGCTAAGTAGGCGAGAATTGTTTTTCCGAATCCTTTCCCACGCATCTCTGGTTTTATATATAAATCTTCTAAATATAAGCCAGGTCGTCCGACAAAGGTGGAAAAATTATGGAAAAATAACGCAAAGCCGACAGGTTCTTCTTTATATTCCGCAATAATGACTTCAGCTACTTTTTTCTCAAAAAGGGATTCGTATAAAATTTCTTCCGTTGCAACAACTTCATCTAACATTTTTTCATAAATGGCAAGTTCTTTTATAAATTGGAAAATAAGTGAAATATCTTGTTCTTTAGCAAATCGTAGACAGAAATCTTCTATTTTCGTTTCAATAATCATATCCACACCTCATTTAATATAAAATATGTTTTCTATTATAAACGATTTTCGTTACATTGCTTTACTTATTTAAAGTGATGAATATGCACCGTCCCAAACAATTTTTCGGTAGTGCTCCGGGTCAGTATCCCCTTCAGTACTTATGACTAAAATTTCCGAATCAGCATTGATTTGTAACGCCTCTTTTATTTGTGCCAATGTATGATTTTCCGTTAACAAACTTACGATGCCAATGCCAATCCCGCCACCGGATTCACCGGATATAATTCGAGGATCATTACCGATTGGATTAGCTAATATTCGCATCCCTCTTGCAGCTACATAATCAGGTGAAGAGATAAATACATCTGCATAATCTTTTAATACATTCCATGCTGTTTTACTCGGCTCCCCACAGGCTAAGCCTGCCATAATTGTTTGTAAATCCCCTTTTACGGCGTGTGGGTTTCCATCATTCATCTTCATAGATTTATAGAAGCAATTCGCATTATATGGTTCAACAATAACGGTTAGCGGCCTGTTATCACCAAACTTTTCAACAAAGTAACTTTGAATACTAGCTGGAAACGAACCGACCCCAGACTGTAAGAATACATGGGTTGGACGACTTGAACCTGTTTCAACAATTTGTTCCATTGCCTCATCAATAAGTGTGGCATAACCTTGCATAATCCAATTAGGGATTTTTTCATACCCATCCCAAGCTGTATCTTGTACTAATACCCAGCCATTTTCTTCCGCCTTTTGTTTTGCTAAACGAACCGTATCATCATAGTTTAAATCGGTAATATATGCTTCTGCACCTGCTTTTTTTATATTATTTAAGCGAACTTCAGAAGACCCTTTTGGCATATAAACGACGGATCTTTGACCTAATTCGTTGGCTGCCCAAGCTATTCCCCGTCCATGGTTACCGTCAGTCGCTGTAACAAATGTAATGTCACCGAGCTTTTCTTTAATTTCCTTACTCCTTAATTTTTCAAAGGATAGTTCAGAAATATCAACATTTAATTTTTCTGCTAAATATTTTCCAACGGCGTAAGATCCACCAAGTACTTTAAAAGCGTTCAAACCGAAGCGATATGACTCATCTTTTAACCAAATATTTTTTACACCAAATTGGTTTGCTAAATCTTTTAAATGGTGAAGTGGTGTTTCTTTATATTGTGGAAAACTTTTATGAAACTCTCTAACCCTTTGAACGACTTCGTGATCCATAAATGATGTTGAAGCTTTCTTATACTCTATTTTTCTTGCATTTTCGTTCACTATGTATTTCATTACTCTTGAATTACCCATCTCCATCCCCCACTTTTTTTACTACATTTATAATGTAAATCATGTTGTATTCTTTCTTACCTTTTAAAAAAGCAATTGGCGACAAAATACACCAATTGCTTTTTTTTATATTCGTACTTTTTACAAAAACAACTTGTATGATTTTATTTTGCCAATTCATAAATGGCTTGTGCATATATCGCTGTTGCTTTTAATAAATCATCAACATAGGCATATTCATCCTTTTGATGCATTACATCTTCTCTTCCTGGGAAAAGGGCACCAAAGGCAACGCCATGTTCTAATGCTCTAGCATATGTACCGCCACCGATGGCTAGTAATTCCGCCTTTTCTCCCGTATGTTCTTCATAAACCTTTTGTAAAGTTTTAATGAGCGGATCATCTTTTTTCACATATGTCGGTTTCGAATCAGTGAAGTTTTCAAGCTGCAAATCAGATTCTTTCAACTTCGCTTCAATTCTTCTTTTACCTAAATCTATATTAAATGTCACTGGGTAGCGCATATTGCAACCGATTCTACCACCTTTATCCTTCGTATAACTCATGACACCGACATTAATCGTCAATTCACCGGAGTCTTCATCTTCAAAAACAATATCAAACACTTCGCCACGATCTTTATTGTAAAATTGAGCGATTGTTTCAATATATTTTTTACCCGCTACATCTAGTTCTACATCTTTTAAAAACTGGGCTAGGAAAATACCGGCATTTTTCCCGTTCCGTGGTTCGGCACCATGGGCACTCATACCGACAAGTGTTAGAACGAGCTTGCCCTCTTGTTTTGTAACTTTTCCTTCTAAACCTTTATTTGCAAGATATGCTTCATAATTTTCGGCAATTTTATCTGCATCGTTTTGAACCGTTAAATGGGCTTCGGCGAAATCAGGAACCATGTTATAGCGAAGGCCGGATTGGAAGGATAACAATTGAACTGGTGCGTCTCCCTCGCTGTTTTCTGGCTTTTACACAATATCAAAGTCAGAAATTCCCTTTTCCGCAAAAATAATCGGGAAGTCGGCGTCAGGAACAAAACCTAATGTCGGCATTTCTTCATGTTTAAAGTAATGGTCAACACAGCGCCAATCACTTTCTTCATCCGTACCGATAATGAGGCGGACTCTTTTATTAAGCGGAAGTCCTAATTCTTTCACAATTTTCATTGCATAATAGGCTGCCATTGTTGGACCTTTGTCATCGCTGGCACCACGGGCATAAATCTTTCCGTCCTTAACAACTCCACTATAAGGATCCACACTCCAGCCGTCTCCTTCTGGTACAACGTCAATATGGCCGAGAACTCCGACAAGTTCGGAACCTTCACCCATTTCGAGGTGACCTGCCAAGTTGCCGACATTTTTCGTTTGAAAGCCGTCTTTTTCACCTAAATGTAATAGAAATTGTAATGCTTCTTGTATTCCAGGACCTAGCGGCGCGTCTTCCGTTGCATTTTCTTCATCAAGAACACTTTTAATTTGTAAAAGACCTTGTAAGTCTTTAATAAAATCGTCTTTACGCTTTAATACTTCGTCCATCCAATGAATTTCAGTCATGTTTGATGTACTCCTTTCTAGATTCGCATGTACCTATTAATATTACCATTTTTTATAAAAAGGAATGCATTCTTGGGAGATAAAGATATAAAATTTCATTGTTTTTTGAGAAAATCTTTCTTTTTTAAAAATGAATTTTGGTTATTTCCTTTAAAATATGCTAATTTTATAGATTTTTATTTTAAATATGCACCTATAATCTGGAGTTTTGTACGGAAATTGAGTTTTTTGTGCGAATCTACGTGAAAAATGTGCGAAACGAGCAAAATTCATGCGAAATTCCGATATTTTGTGCGAATCCAAAAAAATTCCCAATCAAAATAAAAAAAGCTGAACTGCAATTGTTTAGCCTTTAATCCCATTCGTACGGCGTTTCTTGATATACATAGTAGTTCAACCAGTTAGAAAATAATAAATATCCGTGGGAACGCCATGTATGTAGTGGGCGTTTATTTACATTATCATTCGGAAAATAATTTTTTGGTATTGCCGTACCTAACCCCTTCTTTTGATCCCTTACATATTCATCTAATAGGGTTGTTGCATCATATTCTAAATGTCCTGTCATCATTATATTTTTCCCATCTTTAGACATGATGATAAACGGAGCACCTTCTTCTGAAACGGATAGAAGCTTTAATTCTGGATGATTTTCAATCGCTTCCCTGGAAACATCAGTGTACCTTGAGTGAGGTGCATTAAAAATTTCATCAAAACCCCGAACAAGTTTTTCCATTTGGTCAAAAACATTATGTTGGAACACCCCAAAACATTTAGCAGGTAACTCAAATTTTTGAATTCCATAATGATAATACAACGCAGCCTGGGCGCCCCAACAAATATGCATTGTTGAAGTAACATGAGTTTTTGACCATTCCATAATTTCCTTTAACTCTTCCCAATAATCAACTTCTTCAAACTCCAACTTTTCAACCGGAGCACCAGTTATTATCATTCCATCAAAGCGACGATGTTTAATTTTTGAAAAAGTCGTATAAAAATGTTCTAAATGATATTTGCTCGTATTTTTTGATTCATGGGTAACTGTTCGTAACAAAGTAATATTCACTTGAATTGGAGTATTACCTAGTAAACGTAGTAATTGTAATTCCGTTGTTTCTTTTTGTGGCATTAAATTTAAAATAACGATATTTAATGGTCTGATGTCTTGTGTAAGCGCACGGTCCTCATCCATAACAAATACTCTTTCTTCTCTTAAAATTCCCCCAGCAGGCAAATTCTTCGGTATATTAATTGGCATTGAGCTTCTCTCCCATTGCAATTTTGGTGTTTCCCTTATTATATATGCTTTGTTAAAAAATTTACAATAATATTAATTCAGAATATTATTTCTAGTAATTTTAAGCTTTTAAAAGTTCAACAATTGCGCGTCCCGCCACACGTCCGGTAAATAAACAGTTTCCTAAAAATGTACCTTCAAGGGAGCGATAACCATGAACACCACCACCACCAAATCCTGCGACCTCTCCAGCCGCAAATAATCCTGGAATTGGTTCACCATTTTCATTTAAAACTCGGCTTGAAAGATCCGTTTGCAATCCACCAGAGGGATGACGGTCCAGGTAAAATACGAATACCGTGATGGGACCAAATCGGATTCCAGTTTTTAACTCCTTCCGTGTAATGCCACATCCGATCCCGATTCACAATTCTTCCCCCTATTTTTTGTAATCGCTAGCATTCTACCATCTACATGTTTCGGCACTCCGGAAAGCATATGCTTCGGTGGGTTACCTAATCTTTTTGGCCAATTTTTTCTTATTAATTCGAAATTGGCCCCGATACCGCCACTAGAAACTAGAATCGTATCTCCATAATATTCAAATTCCCCAACAACTTCTCGGTTACTATCTTGACCGCGTTCAATCTTGGATTCTTTTAAAATTGAACCAGACACCCCAACAACAGTACCATTTTTTGTGAGCAATTCATCTACACGATGTCTCGGTAAAAAAGTTACTAGACCGTTTTTCATATGTTCTTTTACTCTTTGTGCAAAGGGCTCGACAAGTGCGGGACCTGTTTCCCAAACAATATGAAAACGTGGAACTGAATTGCCATGACCATCCGCTAAATATCCCCCTCGTTCAGCCAACCAACAACGGGGAAAAACTTTATTCCAAGGTTCTTTAACCAGGCCCGTTTCTCACCTGCAGCAAAATCCACATACGCTTCTGCCCATTTCCTCCCCCAATAATCTTCATCTTCTCGGTCAAACCCTGACGTTCCTAACCAGTCTTGCCATGCAAGCTCCCGTGAATCTTTTATCCCCATTCTTCGCTGTTCAGGAGAATCTACTAAAAATAATCCCCCAAAGGACCACCTTGCTTGTCCTCCCATTGATTGCTCAGGCTCCTGATCAAGTAGTAATACTTTTTTACCTGCGTTTGCCATTTCAACTGTTGCCGTAAGACCTGCTAGACCTGCACCAACAACAATACAATCGTAGTGCATTAAAAGTCCCCCCTTAATAGCAACCCTTTTCTCAAATATAAAAAGGTTATGTTTTAGCGCTCTAATTCTCTAAAATATTTTTATATTCAGTATATATTTCCGCATATAATGCAGTCAATTTTTACTAAAACAAAAACTCGGATTACATTTTACTGAAATCCGAGTCCTACAACTTTATAAATAGATTTTTTTATACTTCCTTTTGCTTCTTCCTTGATGAATCCATTTTACGTTTTCCAGTTTCCCGATTCGTTGTTCCTTGACCCTCTGTTTCATGGGAACTTAAACCGATTGTCGATGGATCTGCTTTTCGTTTCGACATTCAATTCACCTCCAAACGTTAGTATTCCTTAAAATTAGCTCTCTATAATATGTATGTTAAAATATAATAAACAAAATACACCGGAGCATACGTTTTTTTATACACTCGGGTGTATTTTAAACTCTTTTCCAGCATTAACTTACCGTTTCTATATCGTTATCATTCTGTTTCCCTTCTGTACGTTCAACATAAACTGCACAAACTGCATCTCCTGTAATATTCATCGCCGTACGACACATATCAAGTAATCGGTCAACACCAAGAATTAATGCGATTGCTTCAACAGGTAAGCCGACAGATGTTAATACCATCGACAACATTATGATTCCAACACCAGGGACACCTGCGGTACCAATACTTGCTAATGTTGCAGTTAATAAAACAGTCAATAATTGACCTAGCGTTAGATCGCCCCCGACAACTTGAGCGATAAACACCGTAGCCACACCCTGCATGATCGCTGTTCCATCCATATTAATTGTCGTACCTAATGGTTGGACAAATCCACTAACTGTTTTTGAAACACCTAGATTCTTCTGTGCAGTTTCCATTGATACTGGTAATGTGGCACCACTACTTGAGGTACTAAAGGCAACTATCATTGCAGGGGAAAAACCTTTAATAAATTTAATAGGATTCATTTTTCCTAAAACTTTTATAGCCGAACCATATACGAGGATTAGATGAAGTAGTAATACGAATAGTACGACAAAGAAATATTTACCCATTGCCATAATCGCATCGAAACCTTGACCACCAATTGCTGTTGCAATTAAAGCAAAGGCACCGTATGGAGCGAACTTCATAACGACATTAACTAAATACATGAGGACATCATTTGCTTGTTCAACTAACTTTACTAATCCTTCTACCTTGGTACCTAGTCTCGCTAGAGCAAAACCTACAAAGATTGCAAACACAATGATTTGTAGCATATTTTCTGAAACCATGGCATCTATAGCATTTGTTGGAATGATGTTGAGTAATGTATCTATTACTGGTGGTGCCTCATTTGGTTCAAAATTTTGTCCCTCCATAGAAAAGTTACTTGAACCAGGTTTAACAATTAATGCTGTAATTAAAGCGAGGGTTATAGCTAATGAAGTTGTTACCAAGAAAAATGAAATCGCTTTCAATCCGATGCGACCTAATTTAACAGGATCACTTATTCCTGCCGTACCTAAAATAAGTGAAACGAGAACGATTGGTACAACAAGCATTTTAATTAAGCTAATAAAGATTGTACCTAAAGGATTTAAAATATACGTATGGAATGTGTCAAAAATATTGGACAGTGCTAAATTAAAAATAAGCCCGACGATAATCCCAAATAACATCCCTAACAAAATCCTTTTCGTCAGTGACATTCCACCTTCACCTCCTATTACATATTTGTTACAAACATATTCATGATGTTCTAAAAGCATTCATATTTTCATAAAATCTTTTTTGTTTTTTCGTCCATAAAAAGGACCTGAACAAAACAATAAAATTGTCTGTTCAGGTCCTTAAGGTCTACACTATCGAATCGTTGGTAATTAACCACCTAAATACCGGCTTTTTTCACCGGATTTAATAATAATATTAAACCCACTCGCACTCCCATGTGCAATCACTTCTTCCAAATTTGACACGTCCATTTTCGTTTCGATCCAAACCGTCTTTTCCGATTTCCCTTGAAGGGTAACTGTATATGGACCATACTCATTCATTAGTTCAAACATTTCTTTATCATATCTGTCATAAAACTCAACAGTAAACTGGACTTCATCTTTACTGAAATTTTCCATTACTAAATGACATTCTCCGTTTAAAATTGAATCATAGCGATTTGTAATATAAATTGGAATAAAAGGAAAATTCACAACCCTTTCATTTGAAAACATAAAAAATGCCGGAGCGTATGTTGGTCCATACACCCCGGACATATAATATTTTTTATTTGTTCTTTTATTCAAAAGCTGGAGCGGCTGATTCTGGATAATTTTCTTCTAAGTATTTTTTCACTTCTGGACTTGTAATTGCTTCAGCTAGTTTTTGAATTAGTTCAGAATCCGCATTATCTTCTCTTGCAACTAAAGAAATAGCAAAATCATCAATAGGATCTTCTACTAATAAAGCATCTTTACTTGGCGTTAAGTTTAACGGCATTGCATATGATGGATACATTACAGAAGCATCTACATCATCATACATTCTTGCTAACATTAATAAGTCAACTTCTTCAAACTTATAATTTTTTGGATTTTCTTCAATATCTTGTACTGTTCCGTAAATCCCTGTTCCTTCTTTTAATTGAATAACACCTTCAGCCTCAAGGAATGCCAGTGCACGACCTAAGTTTGTTGGGTCATTTGGCACCGCAATTGTTGCACCTTCTGGGAGCTCGTCTATTGTTTTATATTCTTTTGAATATAGTCCCATCGCTGCATGGTAAACTGGTTCAACAACTACTAAGTTACTATCATTATTATCATTAAAAGCTTGCATCCAAAGTGCATGTTGGAAGAAGTTTGCATCCACTTCTTCGCTAGCTAATGCTGTATTTGGTTGAATGTTATCACTTACTACAACATTTTCTACCTTAATTCCTTCTTCTGCTAATAAATCTTCAGCAATTCCCATAATTTCAGTAACAATTTCAATTGAACTTGCAGTAGCTACTTTTACTGTTTGCTGTTCAGTACTTGTATCTGTACCTTCATTCGTATTTTCGGCAGAGTCATTGCCTGCTTTTCCACATCCAACTAATAAAAATACCATTGCTGCTACCGTGATGAATAATTTTTTCATTATGTAAATACCTCCTAAAATTTATCGCATATCAATTTTCTTAGACACAGTAGTTCCAATAAATTGAATAAGCTGCACTAATATAATCATAATGACAATCATATAAAACATAAGTTCTGTTTCAAAACGCTGATACCCGTAGCGGATTGCAAAGTCTCCTATTCCACCACCACCTACGACACCAACGATCGTTGAATAAGATATAAAACTAATTGTAGAAGTTGTTAAACCTAAAACTAAACCTGAACGTGCTTCGACATATAAAAATTTAAATATTATTTTAGGTACAGAAGCCCCCAATGATAATGCCGCTTCCATTACCCCTTTAGGAACATCGATTAACGACTGTTCAACTAATCTAGAGTAGTAGGCTACAGCCATAATAGCTAAGGGTACCGTTGCTGCGGCAGTTCCAATCGCCGTTCCAACAATCCACCTTGTGAATGGAATGAGAAATACGACGAATAATAAAAACGGAAATGAACGAACAATATTAACAAATAGATTAAGAATAGAGAAAAGAATTTGATTTTCTAACAATTGTCCTTTTCGTGTTAAATAAAGGAGCGTTCCTAAAGGCAATCCTAAAAATATCGCAAACAAAATGGAAATTCCGACCATTATAAATGTTTCCCCGATTGACTGCCATATTTCAGTCTGGTATTGTACTAATACTTCTGGCATCATTAATCTCGCCCCTCTCGTAACTGGGCTAAAAACCAATCCGGATTGTGACTGTGTTTATGGATCCCTTTTGGTTTTATTTCAACCGTTTCATATACTTTTCCATTCTCTAAGATCGTTATTCGATTACATATACTTTTTATTACGTCCATTTCGTGGCTAACAATGACAATTGTAACCCCTAAATTTTTATTAATTGACTGAAGTACTTTAAGTATTTCTGCCGTCGTATTGGGATCAAGGGCCGATGTTGGTTCATCACATAATAAAATTTTCGGCTTATTAGCTAGTGCCCTTGCAATACCTACCCGTTGTTTCTGTCCGCCACTTAACTGACTAGGGTACTTGTATATATGTTCCTTCAATCCTACAAAATTTAATACTTCCATTGCACGGTCATATCTTTCGCTTTTTGGATACTTTGCTAATTCCAATGCAATTAAAACATTGTCTAGAATTGTTTTATTTAACACTAGATTAAATTGCTGGAAAATCATTCCAATCGACTGACGAGCAACACGTAATTGCTTTCCTTTCAATTTTGTAAAATCTTGACCATTTACAATGACAGATCCACTTGTCGGAACCTCTAGAAGATTAATTAACCTAAGTAATGTAGATTTACCAGCACCGCTACGGCCAATAATTCCATAAATGTCTCCACGATTAATGGATAAGGAAATATGATCTAAAGCTTTGAACGTCTTATTATTTTGAATATACGTTTTACTTACGTTATGTATTGTAATCATTTCATACTACTCCCTTTTAAAGTGGACAACAAATGTAATTATAAATTATATTTATTGAAATGTCATATTTCTTTTAAAATGTGAAATGATGGTTTTATTTTATCCAATAAAATGGATTAGCAGATGCTCATCAGTTTTAACGTTATAATTGCATCGGTCACATATGATTTTTTCCTTTTTAAAAGACCTGAAAACCAGAAGAACCATCGTCCTTGATTTTCAGGTCTAATTTGCATTTAAATTTTATTTTTTCACGAGGCCTTGTTCAAGCATTACTTTTTCAATAGCAGCCAGAACTTCTGATTCATCTTCTCCACTTGCTTCAATTTTAATGGTAGCACCTTTTGGAACACCAAGAGACATTAGCCCCATAATCGATTTAAGATTAACTTTCTTTTCTTGATATTCAATAAAAACTTCAGATGTAAATGGTGAAACTGCTTGGACAAGTAAAGTTGAAGGGCGTGCATGTAACCCTGCTTCAGCTGTAATTGTAAATGTTTTTTCTTTCATTTATTTCTCCTCCATTTGTATATGAATGATAAGTGATTGATTATTAGATCATTGAATTAAAAACTACTGAATTGGTTTTTTCATAAATCCTAGTAGCAAACCAGAAACAACAGCTCCGGTGATGACTGAAAGCAAGTAAAATAATACATTTCCATCAACTAACGGGAATACAAATATTCCACCATGTGGAGCATGTAAACCGATGTCAAAGAACATGGATAACCCACCTGCAATCGCTGAACCTAGCATTAAAGTTGGAATGACACGTAATGGATCTGCCGCTGCAAAAGGTATTGCACCTTCAGTAATGAAAGATAAGCCCATAATATAGTTGACCTTACCTGCATCTCGTTCCTGCGGTGAGAATTTATTTTTATAAAATGTAGTCGCAATCGCAACGGCTAAAGGAGGTACCATTCCTGCAGCCATGATGGCGGCCATCGGTGCATAAACACCACTGGCAATTAAACCCGTACCAAAAACGTATGCAGCTTTATTTACTGGACCACCCATGTCAACAGCCATCATTAATCCTAAAACAATACCAAGCAACACTGCATTTCCTGTACCAAGACCGGTTAACCATTCGGTAATCGCTTTATTAAGTAATCCAACGGGAGTATTCACAACAAAGACCATAATTAACCCGGTCAAACCAATACCTAGTAATGGATAAAGCAAAATGGTCTTTATTCCTTCGATGGATGCTGGCAACTTGCTAAGTATTTTTTTCAACCCAATCATCAGATAACCAGCTAAGAAACCTGCCACTAATCCTCCTAAAAATCCTGCTTCACCAATGGTTGCTAACATCCCCCCTACCATACCTGGTGCAAATCCTGGTCTGTCAGCAATACTCGAAGCGATGAATCCGGCTAAAACGGCTATCATTAATCCAAAGGCAGCCTGATCACCAATTGTGTTTAATGCCGCTGCAAATTCATTGTAAGAAGGATCGTTTGGGTCAGCGGAATTTACCCCAAATAAGAAACCAAGGGCTATTAGTATACCACCACCGACAACAAATGGGAGCATATTGGAAACACCGTTCATGAGATGTTTGTAAATTGTAGCACCTATGCCTCTTTGCTCTGTTTTTTCACTTTCTTTTGTTTCATTTTTATCAGCATGATAGATCGGAGCATCCTGCTTAACTGCCTTTTCAATTAGTTTTTCTGGAATACGAATTCCATCAGCGACAGCCGTTTCAATGACATGCTTTCCATTAAAGCGGTTCATTTCCACTTGTTTATCAGCAGCCACAATAACGGCTTCTGCACGTTCGATATCCTCAGGTGTAAGTCTATTTTTAACACCACTGGCTCCGTTCGTTTCAACTTTAATTTCAACACCAAGTTCTTCCGCTTTTGCCTTCAATGAATCGGCTGCCATATACGTATGGGCAATTCCTGTTGGACAAGCCGTAACAGCGACAATAAATTTTTTATCTTCAGCGCTTTGCTGAGGAACACTTTCTTCGTCTGATTCGTTAACGTTATCAACATCATTTTGATTAATAATCTCAAGTACTTCATCTACTGAATCCGCAGTCAACAACTGATTACGTATTTCTTTATTCATGAGAATGGTAGATAAACGTGATAATACTTGTAAATGAGTATTGTTGGCATCTTCTTTTGCTGCAATCATAAAGAATAAGTGTGCCGGTTGCCCATCTAAAGATTCATAATTAATGCCAGCATTTGATCTGCCAAAAGCGATTGCGGACTCCTTTACCGCATTTGTTTTTGCATGAGGAATCGCTATTCCTTCACCTATTCCTGTCGTACTTTGTGCTTCCCGTGCTAAAATAGCTTTTTTAAACTCGTCAGAATTTGTTAGTTTTCCGGCACGGTCTAATACTTCGACAAGCTCATGGATAACATTTGCTTTTGATGTACTTTCAAGCGATAAGTTTATTGTGTCTTTTGTTAATAAATCTGTAATTCTCATCTTCCTCAGCTCCCTTCTATAAGCACTCAATCTTCACTTGTTGAACCAAGTTTTCTACTTTATCCTTTGTGCATAAGCCCAGTGAAAATGCTGTTGCGCTACCAGCAGCGACACTGTAACGAAATGACTCTTCAAAGGATTTTGTTTTTTGATATGCAGCAATAAATCCTGCAACCATAGAATCTCCTGAACCTACAGTACTTTTCACGTCACCATTTAATCCAGGGGAATATAAGATTATTTCACTATTTACGAAAACAGCGCCATTTGCACCAAGGGATACAATAACATTTTGCGCTCCTCTTTTTAATAACTCTTGCGCATACGGAATCGCATCTTTCGGAGATGATATAACGGTTTTAAAAAGTTCACCAAGTTCATGTTGATTTGGTTTAATAAGAAACGGTTTGTAAGGCAGGACATTCCATAATAATTCTCCTTCCGCATCAACAACAAAACTTGTTCCATTTTGATGACAAATTTCACCTAACTCTTCATATGTCGTTTTCGGCATGCCAGATGGGATACTTCCAGCTAAAACGAGTACATCTTCATTTGTTAGCGACTTAACTTGTTCCTTTAATGCTATAAAGTTATCCTTCGTTATCTTTGGACCTTTGGCATTAATTTCCGTTTCCACTTCAGATTTAATTTTGATATTAATTCTAGTGTCATCACTTACTTTGATAAAATCAGTATTTATCGCCAAAGATTGTAAAAATTCCTCTATATATTTTCCTGTAAAACCACCAACAAACCCTAAAGCAGTACTATTGACATCTAAATTATTTAATACTTGTGATACATTTATTCCTTTTCCACCTGGAAATTTCGATTCATTCGTTGTCCGATTTAATTCACCAATGGAAACTTGATCTAATTCAACAATGTAATCGAGAGATGGATTTAACGTAACTGTATATATCATGCGCTGACCACCTTTATTGTCGTTTCACGTTCATATTGTGTCAGAATCTCTTTATCAATGGCATTTGTTATTATCATCGCATCCTTCAAATCAGCTATTCTTGCAAAGGTCACTTCTGAAAACTTTGATTCATCTGCAACTACATATACATCGCGCGTGAGCGTAATAGCTAGTTGTTTAACGGTGGCTTCCTCCGGATCTGGCGTAGTAAAACCATAATCTGGATGTATACCATTAACCCCCATGAAGCATTTATCAAAACGGAAATTTTTTAAACTTTCAATAGCACTTCGACCGACTAAAGCTTTTGTCGTAGGTTTTACATAGCCCCCGAGTAAAAATGTTTTTATGTTTCTACTTAAAAGGGCTTCGACATGCATTAATCCATTAGTCACAACAACGATATCGCTTGGTAGAAATGGAATCATTTCAAATGGTGTTGTACCAGCATCTATATAAACTGAGTCTCCTTCTTCAATTAAACTTGCTGCATATTTGGCAATCAGTCTTTTTTCTTGAACGTTTTTGGATGATTTTTCTACCATCGTTGGTTCTTGAAGCATATTTTGTAATCTTGCAGCACCACCATGGACCCGTTTTAATAATTTTTGTTTTTCTAATTGACTCAAATCGCGCCTAATGGTCGATTCGGAACTATTTGTTAATTCAACAAGCTCCTGAAGTTTAACGGTATTTTGCTTCTTTAATAGATCAAGGATGATCTGATGACGTTCTGGTTCTAACAAATAACCACCTCTTATAAAACGTTTTCAATATTACTTTCAATTTGAATTTTACATGCGTATGCATTAAAAGTCAACCAAAAACATTCAAATTCAATCACCATTAATCAATATCAACCAAAAAATTCCACTATAGCCATTCAATTTATTTCTAGTTTTACCCACAGCTTTAAAAAAATCCCTAAAACAAAAGATTTCGAAGTCAAGGGTATGTGGAACAGGAGTTTGTTATTGATTATCATATGTATTGATATATCCTATTTTAACTCCATGACAAATCTCTCCTTATCCTCTGACTTTCATCTATAGAGCATTAAAAACATAACAACATTAGTAGTACAGACCTAGGCCAAGGTTTGTGCTACTATTTTTTATTGTAGAAGTGAAGGAAGGTCGAACAGCTCCTGGGACCAAATAGAGTCCGTATTAATTGTTTGTTTATTATTATAAGGCTGGAATACGAGTTT
>NZ_JAACYS010000022.1 GCF_009996845.1 Pallidibacillus pasinlerensis
TAAAAGGATGAAAGACCAAGGGGGTAGTATGCCCAAAATCAGGATTTTACTGCCATTCACCTTTATCATTTATCATATTTATCGAAATTAACAGCTCTTACTTGTTTAGATAACAAAAAATCATTGGATTTGGTATCAAATTAAATCTTCATTGGAAGTATGAATAATTCAGGACAAAGTTTATTTTTTTGTAATATATTTTAAAAAAATATATTACTATTTAATTTCGGGCTTTATATTCAATCTTTTCTGCTAATTTGGCGATCTATCAGGCTCAAAAATGCAAAAAATCCATAAGTCATTTTTCGACTTATGGATTTAATCATTGTTATATTTTAATCATATATTATTACTTAATAAACACCATGTGCCATCATAGCTTCCGCAACTGTTAAGAAGCCAGAAATATTTGCACCTGCAACAAGGTTTCCGGAGTATCCATATTTATCAGCACATGTAGTTGCTTTACGGTAAATATTTTTCATAATATCTTGTAATTTACTATCAACTTCTTCAAATGTCCAAGATAAACGCATGCTGTTTTGTGACATTTCTAATGCAGAAACAGCCACACCGCCAGCATTAGCAGCCTTTCCTGGTCCGAATAAAATGCCGTTTTCAATGAATAAATCAACCGCTTCTAACGAACAAGGCATATTTGCACCTTCAGCGACAGCCTTTACTCCGTTTTGGATTAATAAAGTTGCCGATTCCACATCTAGTTCATTTTGTGTTGCACAAGGAAGTGCAATGTCACAAGGAATAGACCAAATACCTGTACAACCTTCATAATATTCAGCGTTTGGATGTTTATCAACATACTCTTTTATTCTTCCTCTAACGCCTTCTTTAATTTCCTTAACTGTTTCTAGTTTAATACCATCTGGATCATAAATGTATCCGTTCGAATCACTACATGCAACAACTTTTGCACCAAGTTGCATCGCTTTTTGCATTGCATAAGTTGCAACATTTCCCGAACCAGATACAACAACTGTACTACCTTCTAACGATAATCCTTTTTCTTTTAGCATCTCATTGACGAAATAAATAACTCCGTATCCTGTCGCTTCTGTGCGACCTAAGCTACCACCGTAACCGACACCCTTACCTGTTAAAACACCAGCTTGATAGCTCTTTAATCTTTTATATTGACCAAACATGTAACCAATTTCTCTTGCACCGACACCAATATCACCAGCTGGAACATCAACATCAGGACCGATATAATTACTCAACTCTGTCATATATGCTTGACAAAAATGCATGATTTCACGATCTGACTTCCCTTTTGGATCAAAGTCTGCTCCACCTTTTCCGCCACCAATAGGTAGTCCAGTTAATGCATTTTTGAAGATTTGTTCAAAACCTAAAAATTTTATAATACTTTCATTTACTGTAGGATGGAATCGAATTCCTCCTTTATATGGACCGATTGTATCATTAAATTGAACGCGGTAGCCACGGTTAACTTGGACACGATTTTGATCGTCTACCCATGATACACGGAAAGAAATGATTCGATCCGGTTCAGTGATTCTTTCTAAAACACCATATTTTATATATTCAGGATGTTGAACGAATACTGGTTGTATTGTATTAAATAATTCTTTTACCGCTTGTAAAAATTCAGGTTGATGAGCATTTCGCTTTTGCACCATATCAAAAACATTCATTATATAACTTTCAGCAGCTAATTGCTGTTCATTCCGACTAACAATTGCCATAGATTTACACTCCTTTCAAAAAACGACCAATCCTTATTTTAAATTTTCTTACTTTATTGATATAAAATCAATATAGATTCTGTATTAAAACGATATTGAATCACGATAATTCATTTTTATATTATGTTCATATAACAAATTGATTATCTGAAAATGTTAATAAAAGAGACTGGTAAAATATTTTTATTCTTATGTTTTGTAAAATATAATTGTAAAAGTTGTACTAACCCTAATCTCATCACTATAAATTATTATACTGTTAAAATAGGATGAGATGTCTAAATTAAATTATAGTAGTATAATTGTTTGTAAATAGATGAAATCTTGAAAATTTTGTTGTTTTATTTATTTTTAATTTAAACGTAATTTTAATTTGCGAAGGTCCTCAGAGTAAAAGGTGGACAATGTTCGTTTTTTGGAAAAACTTGTAGAAAAAGAAGTTTTTTTGTCAATGAATATTTTTTGTTGAATTTTTACTTTGGCAAATAAAAAGAAGGGGTATCTCTCCCCTTCTCATATTAACTATGAACTTTATTTCTATTTAATTGTCGTTTTAGTTCAGAAGCAATAATGTTTTTCTGTATTTCCGAAGTACCTTCGTAAATTTTAGTTATCCGTGCATCGCGATAGTATCTTTCAATTGGATAATCTTGTACATACCCCATACCACCGTGAATTTGGACAGCTAAATCAGCAACCTTATTATAAACTTCAGAACCGTAATATTTTGCAATTGCCGCTTCTTTTACAATTCGCATTTTTTGATCCGTCATCCATGCAACACGATACACTAATGAACGTAATGTTTCAATTTGGATACTCATTTCAGCTAACATATGTTGAACAGCTTGGATTTCTATAATTGGCTTACCAAATTGTTCACGCTCAGAAGTATATTCCAATGAAAGTTCAAGTAACTTTTCTGCTGAGCCTAAGTTTCTAGCAGCCAGCCCAGCTCGCCCGTTCGCTAAAATTTTTAAGGCATTTACATACCCTTCTCCTTCTTCACCTAACACGTTTTCAACTGGTACCTCTAAGTTTTCAAAGAAGAGTTCTGCTGAATGAGATCCACGTAAGCCCATCTTTTTCTCTACATTACCAATTATGAATCCAGGAAAATCCTTTTCCACAATAAAGGATGTGATTCCTTTTGGTCCTTTAGATGGATCTGTAACAGCCATTACCGTAAATACATGGGCATCAATTGCGTTTGTAATAAAATGTTTAGAACCGTTAATGATGTATTTATCACCTTTACGAACAGCTGTCGTTTTTAAATTTGCCGCATTTGAGCCAGCTGATGGTTCAGTTAATGCGTAGGCACCGATCCATTCTCCAGAAGCCATTTTCGGCAAATATTTTTGTTTTTGATATTCGTTTCCTAGTTCAACAATTCCAACGGTACCAATTCCGTTATGGGCACCGATTAATGTTGTATAGCCATTGTGCGTTTTACCAAGTTCTTCAAAAACCCCACATTTACCTACCATATCTAAACCTAAGCCACCATATTCTTCAGGAATACTTAATCCAAAGAGACCTAGTTCTTTTGATTTCTCGATAATATGTTCTGGAATTTTGTCATTTTCTTCAATTTCCATTGCATAAGGTTCCACTTCTTCTCGTATAAACTTGCGGACAATTGAACGTAAAGATTCTATTTCCTCAGTAAAACGAAAATCCATAATAAAATCCTCCATAATATATTTAAATTATTAACTAGTTAGTAACATTTTCAATGATTGCTGCAATCCCTTGTCCAACACCTATACACATTGTCGCTAAACCATATTGAACATTTTGTTTTTTCATTTCATGGACTAATGTAGTTAAAATTCTTGCACCACTACAACCTAACGGGTGACCAAGGGCAATTGCTCCACCGTTAACGTTTACTTTTGCAGGGTCTAATTCTAATTGACGAATACATTCAATTGATTGAGATGCAAAAGCTTCATTTAATTCTATTAATCCAATCTCATCCTTTTCAATTCCTGTTCGTTTTAATAGTTTACGAGCTGCATAGATTGGACCTAACCCCATTACGGCAGGTTCACATCCTGCAATTGCACCTCCGACAATTCGCGCAAGTGGGTTCAAACCTAGTTCCCTTGCTCTTTCTGCACTCATTAATAGGAGTGCTGATGCACCGTCATTTACACCTGAAGCATTACCTGCCGTTACTGTTCCATTCGGAAAAAGCGGTTTCAATTTCGCGAGTTTTTCTAATGATGTATTTGGACGAGGATGTTCGTCTGTATCTACAATTGTGACATTTCCTTTTCGGTCTGTTATTGAAACAGGTATGATTTCATCAGCAAAGCGATTAGACTCTAGTGCTTTTTTTGCTTTCATTTGACTTTCAAAGGCAAATTGATCTTGTTCTTCACGGGAAATATTATATCTTTTCGCTACATTTTCCGCCGTTTCTGGCATTGAATCAGTGCCATACATTTCATCAAGCTTTTTATTTATAAAGCGCCATCCGATTGTTGTATCATACATCTCTAAATTTCCACGTGGAAAGTCCAGCTCTGGTTTACCCATAACGAAAGGAGCGCGCGTCATGCTTTCTGTACCACCTGCAATATAAACATCACCATCTCCAAAAGCAATTGCACGCGAAGCGTAAAGCACAGCATCTAAACCTGAGCCACAAAGTCGATTTACGGTAACTCCTCCAGTTTCAATTGGTAGACCAGCTAAAAGCCCTGCCATCCTTGCAACATTTCGATTATCTTCACCAGCTTGGTTTGCATTACCAAGAACTACATCTTCAATTTCTTCTACAGGAACGTTAGGGTTTCTTTCGATTAACCCCTTAATTGCAATTGCGGCCAAATCATCTGGCCTTACACTTTTTAAAGCCCCTTTATAGCGCCCAATTGGTGTGCGAACTGCATCAACAATTACAACTTCCTTCATCAACTTATCCACCTTTCTCTATTGAACTCATTACTAAATTTAAAATAAGATTTCCAGCTCGATCTGCTTTATATGCTTTTGTTAAAGCAACATCCCCTCGCAAAAAATGTTCAATACATGTTCTTTTCCATTAAAAACACGAACTTCTTTTCCCTTTGCAAGTTCTGTTCATGCGACTGTTGGTGTGTAAAATGCTGGAATACCTGAACCACCTAGCCGAATAGCCTCAGCAAAGGTTCCTTGTGGCAATAACTCGATGTCAATTTTTCCTTCATGAAAAGCTTTGACAAGTTATTTATTTGTCGTAAAATTTGAGCCTTTTTAATACGATTTTGTTTAAACAAAATATTTAATTCAGTATATCTTCATTAATGTTATTACTAATGATTGTTAAATCTGTAAGTTCCTTTCGTTTAATAACTGCTTTAATTAATGTTTTTGGGAAGCCGGTTCGGCCAAAACCTCCTACTAAAATCGTTGGATTATTAGGAATAAGTTGGATCGCTTCATCTGCATTTAGAAATTTCATTTGTTTTTATTTCATCTTTTTTAACAGCCTCCAATTATACCCCTCTTTTCAAATTCTGGTTTTTGTTTATTCCGAAATGTTTGATAATTTTGACTTGTGAGTATATCCTATTTTATAATCATATATGATTTATGTCAATCGTATATTTTGATTATTCAAAAAATATAATGAAAGTTTATATTTCCACAAAATACATAGAGACAAATAAAGAAAGGAAAGATACTATGTCTAAATCAAAGGTTGAAATTGTTTACGAAAAAATACACGAAAAAATAATTAAAGGTCATTACCGACCTGGTTCAAAATTAATAATTGCTCAGTTAGCAAAAGAGTTTAAAATGAGTGAAATTCCTGTACGAGAAGCGATCCAACGGTTAGCTCAAGAGGGTTATATAATTTTACGACCTTATGGGGCACCGACAGTCAACAGTTTAACAGAGGATGAAATAAGACAAATATTTGAAATTCGTTCTAGCCTTGAATCATTAGCTGGAAAACTGGCCGTTGATCATATTTCAAATGCTCATATCAAACAGTTAGAACAAATTGTAGAAGAATCTATAATAATTTATGAAAATGATGATATTGAAGGATTTTTTACTAACAATCGAAATTTCCATAGAACAATTTATGAACAAAGTAACAATTCGATGTTAGTGAAGTTAATTCAAGATATAACTGACCTTTCTGCCCGATATCCTAATTATTTTCAAGTTCGTGAAAGGATGTTTGAGTCAATCAAGGAACATCGCCTCATTATTGATGCCTTAAAAGAGAGAAATAGTGATTTAGTCGAGTCACTGACAAAAGATCATTTACTAAAAGTGACTCCTCTTCTTATTAAACTTGTTCGTGAATTTAATGAACAACAAACATAATTTGTTATAAAATCATAAATTAAGATATAATGTTTGTAGAAGGATGATTTTAATATCCTTCAATTTTTTGTTAATTTGTAAGGGTTTTCATAGTCCTGTTTAAAGTATTTTACAAAAACTACATATTCATCTTTGATTTTATTGGAGGCGATCATATGAAAGCTGAAGAAATTTCAATTGCACGAGAGCGTATGAAAGGAATTGTCCATATTACACCACTTGATTATTCAAAAACATTTTCAACTTTGTCGCAAAATGATGTTTTTTTAAAATTAGAAAACATGCAAAAAACAGGTTCATTCAAAGTGCGAGGTGCATATAATAAAGTTTTTTCATTATCCGATGAGGAATTAAAAAAAGGTGTAATCGCGGCATCAGCTGGAAATCATGCACAAGGTGTAGCTTATGCGAGTCAAAACTTAAACGTTCCATGTACGATAGTTATGCCAAAGGGTGCGCCTATAAGTAAAGTTCAAGCAACGATGGGTTACGGAGCAAAAGTTGTTCAAAAAGGGAAAAACTTTGATGAATCATTAGCATACGCGATACAGTTACAAGAAGAAACGAAGGCTACTTTTATCCATGCCTTTGATGATGAAGCAATTATTGCTGGGCAAGGAACAGTAGGATTAGAAATTGTTGAACAACTACCTGATGTTGATGCGATCATCGTACCAATTGGCGGTGGCGGCTTAATTGCGGGGATTGCTCTTGCTGTTAAAGAAAAAAATCCAAATGTTAAAATTTACGGTGTTCAAGCAAAGGCATGTCCTAGTATGAAAAAATCCATAATAAACAATAAACCAATTGCTGTTGAAGCGGCACCTACGATGGCAGACGGTATTGCCGTTGGTAAACCTGGTACGCTTACGTTTGATATTGTACATAAATATGTAGAAGATATTTTACTTGTTGATGAAATGGAAATTGCGCGGACGATGTTAATGCTTTTAGAACGAAACAAGTTAATGGTTGAAGGTTCAGGAGCTGCCTCCCTTGCCGCCCTTCTTTATAATAAAATTCCATTGACGAACAAAAAAATCGTGCCCGTCTTAAGTGGTGGGAATGTCGACATGAATTTTATTTCTCGGATTATTGAAAGAGGACTAGTGGAGTCTGGTCGATTTGCAACTTTTGCCATTATTATAAAAGATAAACCTGGAGAGCTACAAAATTTACTAGCACATATTTCTGAATTAGATGCAAACGTAAAAACGATTAGCCAAAATCATGTTGGGGTTGATATTTTTCCTGGGTATGCTCAAATTGTTGTAACTCTAGAAACAAAAAACAAAGAACATATCGAGCTTATTCAAAAAACATTAATTAATAAAGGATATGATGTTAACTTAAGTTCATTTTAAGTAGAATATGGGGATTCAATTTGTTAGAGTATCATTTTGAATCCCCTTTTCAATGGCTGTAGGTCTGAATTTTTCTCACATTATTCCTCATACATATTTTTCCCCAAATATTTCTCTTCAAATTCTTCGATTGAACACGGTTTACCAAAATAATAACCTTTGATTTTTGTACAATTTTTTGAAACTAAAAAGTCTAATTCTTCTTTCGTTTCGACACCTTCAGCAATGACTTCTAAATTCAAATTTTAGCCATACTAATCATCGCTGCAACATACTTGCCTTATGGGAGTTAGGTGAAATGTCTTTAATAAAAGAGCGGTCAATCTTTATTCCATCGAGCTTAAATTTTTGTAAATATCCGAAAGAGAATAACCTGTTCCAAAATCATCGATATAAAAAATAATCCCCATCTTTTTAAGTTCATTTAGATTTACAGATATAATCTCATCAAGTTTCATAATTGAACTTTCCGTTATTTCAAAACGTAACCATTTCCCCTTTAATTTGTTACTATCTAATAACATTTTTACTTCTTCAGCAATCTACGAAATAGTTAGTGTCATCTTTTATGGAAGGTAAAATAAAGGGACAGGTCCCTTATTCCTATTTCAATATAGAAACACTGGACCTGTCCCTCTGTACCAAAATTATTGATACATAGCTGCGACTTGTTTTTGAATATCGTCATTTTCTAGGTATTCGTTATATGTCATTTGTTTATCGATTAAGCCGTTTGGTGTAATTTCGATAATGCGATTGGCAATTGTTTGAATAAATTGATGGTCATGGGATGCGAAAATCATTGAACCTTTATAACGGATTAAACCTTCGTTAAGAGCAGTAATTGACTCTAAGTCTAAGTGGTTTGTCGGTTCATCTAGCAATAGAACGTTTGCTCCACTTAACATCATTTTCGCTAACATACAACGCACCTTTTCTCCCCCAGAAAGAACAGTTGCTTTTTTGTTAACTTCCTCACCAGAGAATAACATTCTACCTAAGAAACCACGTAGGAAACTTTCCGTTTGGTCTTCAGGTGAATATTGGCGTAACCAATCTACAAGATTCATATCGTTATTCTCAAAGTACTCTGAGTTATCTTTCGGGAAGTAAGATTGCGATGTCGTCACACCCCATTTATAAGTGCCACTATCTGGCTCCATCTCACCCATTAAAATTTTGAATAATGTAGTTTTGGCAATTTCGTTTGTGCCAACAAGGGCAATTTTATCATCTTTATTCATTGTAAAACTAATATTATCTAATACCTTTACACCATCAATGGTTTTAGTTAAACCTTCCACTCGTAATAAGTCGTTACCAATTTCACGATTTGGTGTGAAATGTACATATGGATAGCGACGTGAAGAAGGCTGAATATCATCTAGTGTAATTTTTTCTAATAATTTTTTACGAGATGTTGCTTGTTTTGACTTCGATGCATTCGCGCTAAAGCGTGCAATAAAGTTTTGAAGCTCTTTAATTTTCTCTTCTTTTTTCTTGTTTTGTTCTTGTGCCATTTTTAATGCTAATTGACTAGATTGATACCAGAAATCATAGTTTCCAACATAAATTTTAATTTTACCAAAATCAAGGTCAGCGATATGTGTACAAACTTTATTTAAGAAGTGACGATCGTGGGATACGACAATTACAGTATTTTCAAAGTTAATGAGGAACTCTTCTAACCATTGAATTGCTTTAATATCAAGGTGGTTAGTAGGCTCGTCAAGAAGTAATACATCTGGTTTACCGAAAAGAGCTTGAGCAAGTAATACTTTCACTTTTTCAGAACCAGTCAATTCAGCCATTTTTTTGCCGTGTAATTCTTCCGGAATACCAAGTCCTTGTAAAAGAATCGCAGCTTCAGACTCTGCTTCCCAACCATTTAATTCTGCAAACTCTCCTTCAAGCTCTGCAGCACGAATTCCATCCTCATCACTGAAGTCTTCCTTCATATAAATGGCATCTTTTTCTTGCATAATTTGATAAAGTCTTTCGTGACCCATAATAACTGTCTGTAACACTTCATGTTCTTCATATTCAAAGTGGTTCTGTTTTAAAACAGCAAGACGCTGATTTGGACCAAGGGCCACATTACCTGTTTGTGGTTCAAGTTCGCCAGATAAAATTTTAAGAAACGTAGATTTCCCTGCACCATTCGCACCAATTAAACCGTAACAGTTACCAGGAGTGAATTTTATATTAACATCTTCAAATAACTTGCGGTCGCCAAAGCGTAAACTAACATTACTAACTGTGATCATTTATCAATTCCTCCAAAAACACAAATATCGACCATTATATCATGTTAAGTGGGGAAAAGCGAATTGGTAAAAAATTATGTTCTCTATTTATATAGTTTGAACTACGCGCTATCAGGATTCGGGGTCTTGGTATCAGGAAATTTTGCCACTTTATCAGGATGTTGGGACTTGATATTAGGAAATTTTATCTTTTTATCAGGAATTTAGGTCCTGGTTTCAGCATTTTTTACATCTTTATCAGGAATTTAGGTCCTGGTTTCAGGAAATTTTACTTCTTATTCAAGGGGTTGAATTTCGTATCAGAATGCAACAGAGGGACGGGTTCGGTGTTTCTATATTAAAATAGATTCTCGGCAATGCAAAAGAGGAATGAAACTAAAGAAAAAGCTTAGCACCTCTATATCAGTATAGAATCAAGGGACCTGTCCCCTTGTGTCCCCTTGTATCCCTTCCCTTGTATCCCTTCCCTTGTATCATTATCCCCTTGTATCATTAAATACTAATGTAAATCCTAAATCGCCCTTACTAACTAAAGGGTGATTTTTTTATAAAATTCCTACAAATTGTAGTAACATAGTAAAGTAGAGAATTTTTCAACTCCGATTAAGAGATTTGTAGTATATGATTTCCATAAAATTTAAAGGAGATGAACGACTTGATTTCGTTAAAAGATATCCAAGATGCACGAGACCGAATAAGTGATATAGCGTATATCACACCTATTTTACAATCAGAACAACTTTCAATTCGTTGTGGTAATCGAATCTCTTTAAAATCAGAACATCTGCAAAAAACCGGTTCTTTTAAAATTCGCGGTGCGACAAATAATGTAAAAAATGCAATAGAAAATGGTGCTAAGTATGTTACAACTGCATCTTCTGGTAACCATGGTCAGGCAGTTAGCTATGTGGCAAATAAATATAATATTCCAGCCACAATTGTTGTTCCAGAAAATATTACGAAAACAAAATTGGATGCCATTCAAGCATATAACGGACAAATCGTAAAATGTGGCACGACTTCTGCTGAGCGGTTACCAAGAGCGAAAGAAATCGCGGAAGAAAAAAACGGAGTGTATATTGCACCCTATGACGATCCCTACACAATGGCCGGACAAGGCACGGTCGCTCTCGAGATTTTAGATCAAGTGGATAACATTGATGCAATTGTTGTCCCAATTGGCGGTGGCGGTCTCATAGCAGGAATTTTAACAGCGGTAAAAGAAACAAACCCTAACATAAAAGTGATTGGTGTCGAGCCGGAAATGGCAAATGATACATATTTATCAATACAAAATAAAAAGATCACTTCAATACCAGCTACCACCACAATTGCTTATGGATTACGTACTAATCTGCCCGGTGATTTAACTTTTCCTGTCATAATGAAATATTTAGATGATTTAGTCCTCGTAAGTGAAGATGAAATCCGTTATGCTTTTACTTTTGTTTTAGAACGGATGAAGCAATTAATTGAGCCATCCAGTGCAACGACGATTGCTGCTGCGATGTTTAATAAACTAAATCTACAAGGGAAAAATATTGTTACTGTCATTTCAGGTGGAAACGTTGATGTTGAAAAGATGAATCAATTTATTTTAAAATAGTAAACTTTTATAATAAAAGAGTCTAATTATACAACCAATGTATTTATTAGACTCTATATCCTCTCCTAAGTGAGTTCTTTTTCAATTAAACAACTCCTCAAATATCATTGGAATTACATAACCTTTAACATAATTTTATTATTGTTTTTTTATCGGTAAAAACCCAGAGAATAGAATTAAAGAATATGCCCAAAGTAACCAAGACCCAAATATTCGGTCCATTGCTGGTTCTATGTTAACAAATATTGTTGAAAAGAAGATTAATACAATTGAATCAATTAACAACTCAGGTAAAGCAATGAGAATAGCTGCTTTAACTTGTTGAAGGGCATTTACTCTTTTCCATCGGTATATCGGAATAGTAAGCATATATATTAAAGGAACTACGAATAAGTAGGTCGCGATTAATAATTATGTGGTACAGTATGGTTTCGAATATATTGCAATAAAGCCATAAGCTCCCAGTCTTTTTCGAGACTGAGTACTTCTAACTGAACTGGATAATCAAAACCTGGAATCGAATAATCCGTTGGAACAAAATCAAGAGTGCCGTTTCCAAGCCCTAACTTTTTATCCGAGGCTATATAATAATAATGTGTCATTTTTTCCCACTCCAAAATTATACATGGCTGTTAAAATACTCTTCTTTAGTTAAAGAATAGTATAAACTAGTTACTTCTTTGTTACCTAATCGCTTCAAAATATTCTTCTTTTTAAATCGATATTGAAACCCGCATTTTTCACACACCCTTTTAGAATTATAATTGAAATCAAAATGACCACACCAAATTATGTCTAAATCTAATTTTTCAAAACCATATTGAATCACACGATTAACGGCTTCTGGAATCATGCCTCTTCCCCAGTAGTCTGGATTTAATACATACCCGATTTCCTTTTGTTTTAAATCTACTAAACCCTTATCAGGTTGACGATCATGGAGACCGACACCACCAATCACTTTATTTTCTTCTTTCAAAACGACAGCATATGTATCATTTTCTTCGATAAATAATTTGATAACTTCTTTACTTTCGTCTTCACTATTGTGAGGTGCCCATCCTGCATTTGGGCCAACTAACTCACTTTTCGCATATTCATATAAATCTTTACTATCCGATTCTTTCCATTGACGTAATATTAATCGTTCAGAAAATAATGTCTCCATTTAATTCACCTCAAATTATGCATTATTATTACTTGGTTACCCTTTTTACAAAATACGCCGAATCATTTAGATGTTTGAATCCATTTTTTTATAAAAATTATATGCTGGCACATCCAAATCAGTCATTAAAGTAATAAATTGGAACTCATTTTTATTTAATGCAACAGAGGGACGGGTTCGGTGTTTCTATATTAAAATAGATTCTCGGCAATGCAAAAGAGGAATGAAACTAAGGAAAAGGCCTAGCACCTCTATATCAGTATAGAATCAAGGGACCTGTCCCCTTGTATCCCCTTGTACCCCAAGAAAGCGAATTATTATTATCCATCAAATCTTTCATATATAAATCTAATTGCTCCTCATTCCACTGATCGAACCATGGTTCATTTGAAAAGACATCAAAAAAAAGTTCTTTCATTTTTTTGTAATCATCTTTTTCTAATATACGAACGTTCATAAGAACCCCCCAATGTCAAAATAGTATATGACAGTATGAGTAAAATTATTGTGGGCAAAATTTAACCCCCTCATTTGTTGAGGGAACGTTAGAACGCTCAACAAATGAGGGGGCCACCAAGCGAAAGCGCGGTAGTTAATAAGCAAATAACATGAAAAAGAGGGTTACTCCTTGGTAGAATGATAGTCAACCAAAACAACCATTACCGAGAAAGGAGTATCCCTCATGGAAAAGAATATCACAAAATATCCAAATTTAAAAGAAATTGAGCAAATGGTTTGGAGGCAATTACAAGATACCTTCTCCAGCGTTATGAAAAATATTTTGGAGGATATGGATCAACAGATTGCAGAAGAACGAGATAAAAAACGCTATCGACTCATTGATAAAAGAAAATATCATATAATCCTTAATACGCTCGTATGTAATATCTGATTTTTGATGACTAGCTAAATATTTTAATCCCATATCCGCTAATTGTTTATATGCCGTGTTTAAAACATGAGTAAGTTGATCAATATCATCTAAATCAATTCTAAACGTGCGGATTTCAATACCATTACCAAACTTTATCATTATTTCATTACCCCTAATTTAAAAATATTGGAACGATGTGAAATTGACCTACAAAATAATTCAATAATGTTTCGTCTCTATTTTTCCTTTCTTGTCAACCTTTGAAAATACAGAAAAATCGGAAGCGGTATTACAATCCATCCTAAACTTTTAATTAAACCGTTTAGTGCACGTTCCTTTTCCCGATTTACCTCGTTGTCAACATAATCATCGTACATCACTTTTATTTGTTCATTTGAATACTGCTGTTTTGCTTGTTCATTAACATTGTCATAAATCACTTTATATTCTTCAAAACTTTGTACATACACATTTGGTGAAACGTAATCAGCAATTGACATAAATGCACCAATTGAACCACCAATTGTCATCATTAATGTTGCAAAAAGGACTAAATACACATACAAATTTCGAAACATATCCTCACCATCTCCAATCGACTTTTGTCTTGAAACTGTAACAATTCCGAAAATACTTGCAATGATTAAAGATCCTAAAATTATTAATATCATACTTGTCATAATATCACCCCATTCGGCTATTCAAGCATATTTATTTTTTTCTGCATCATGTTCCTTTCTCTACCTATTACCAAAGTTTCTCCTTCTTAATTTATACCCTTACCAATATTTTACTACAATTTAACAGTGCTTACCCCATTACTTCCGAAATATTTTTTAGAATCTAATGAAGAAATAAAATTGAAGAAAGAAGGAAATGACATGACAACGACTAATCAGAAAAATTTGATTAAAAGTCCAAAATTATTAATCGTTGCCGTTGTATTAGGTGTTATTTTAAATCCATTAAATACAACGATGATCACAATCGCGCTACCCTCGATAAAAAGTGAGTTTCAACTAACATCAACAGATATTTTTTTCATGGGGGTAACCGGTGTTGTTTTATTTAACCTTTTACAATTTCTAGCTTTAGAACAAACGACAGCAACAAATGTTGGTTTAATCTCTACGTTAAAAACTTCATAGGGTCCTGTAAAATCTTATGCATCGACATAATCAAATAGTAGAATGCCAACATTATATTTTTTGAGCATATTAATCCTCCTCCCTACACCTAATATCCCCCCTCCAGTATAAAAGTAAATACAAATATCTGATTATTCATAAATTTATCAACTCGACTTTTATGTATTTTTTCAAATATGTACAAGAGAGTTTGAATAATAGTTATTATTTTGGAAATTTTATTATTGAGGTGATAGAACCATTTATTGTACCAATCGTGTATTAGGCTTATCCTTAAAAACACAATGAAATGACGTGTGCCATTCACACGTCATTTATATAAGTATTCATAATCAGAATTTGTTAACTTGCCTTCTCATTTAAAAATCGAAATAATAGCCCTGTACCAACGATGTTTGAGATAATGCTAATACCAATTATCATGCTCCAAAGAATTGTCGGAATTTTTGATATCGGCAAAATAAATGATAGCATTAAGAACATACATCCTACTAAAACTAGAACAAGTCCTTTATCTCTATTATTCATTTACGCGACCCCTTTCCACGTTAAGTTTTTACAGAAAAAGGTAAATTTCATAAATATTATATTATAAAATTAAAATCATTTTAAGCACAACAATAAATGGCAGCATCAAAAGCATCTTCAGGTATATAAATCATGCCGTCTATTATTTTATAAGGAATATCATTTTTTTCTAATAATTCAGTTGTATTACTGTTTGTTTTCTCTCCCCATTTAACAAAATCTTTACTATATTCTTTTTTACAAGCAGATAATTATAAAATACAAGATAATAGTAAAATTAAAGTAAGTTTGCATGTCATGTAGATCCTCCTTAAAGGTGATTCATTCCAAAATTCCAATTATTAATAGATAATTATTGTTCAAAAATAAAAAGGTAATCTATAATCTTAATCAAAAGTTTTTAAAGAATAAGATGTCGGGAAAAAACGTTACCATATTTTACTATTAAACGGAATTGTACTACAAATAAAAAAGCACAGAAATTTATCTGTGCTCCCTTATTCCTCATAAATAATTTTTTCGTTAAACCGCTTGGTAGATCCAAGCGATTTTCATAATAGCGTTCATTCAAATCCAATATTTGAATGACAAAGTTAACTTCTTTATTTTTCAATATCTTCTATAATTTCTTCTCCTTCATTAAGCTCTTCTTCGAAATGTGCGATTGGGTTTGCATTTTCGTTATTGCTAACGTGTATCTCTACAGTATATTTCAATGGCACATATTCATTAAATTTACTCATCCCAACGATAGTCCCCTTTACTTCCGGAGCATCGACGTACTTCACAACATATTTAATATTTGCACCTTTTGACTCATATTCTTCAAAAAACAAACTCGGTAAGTCTCCTTCTAATTGGCCACGAAAGTCTTTTAAATACGGTTTTCCTAATGAATAGGTTACAGTAACAGACTTATCATCATTCGTTAATAATTTTGTACCAGCACCTACTGATTGTGATATGAATCGTCCATATGGAACATTTTCGTTGTATACTTGTTTCACCGTCACATTTAAATCCGGATTACTTGTGGCAGCCTCATTTGCGTTTAGTTTTGAGAAGTCTGGCACAATAACTGCTTTCCCTACTGAAACAACAACTTCCATCGTATCTCGTTTCGCAACTTTTTCATCCGGAGCGACACTTTGTCTTATAATAAATCCTGCTTCAATCTCATCAGAATCCTCTTCAACAAATGTTATCTCTATTTCATTAGTATTTGCCCATGTTTCCACTTCTTCTTTTGCTTTTCCTTTAAAATCAGGTACGACGATGTTTTTTTCAAAGACTTCTTTCCCTTTTGAATAATAAACTGCTGCTCTATGCTTACGTTTATATTCAGTTGGTTCAATGTCACTATCCATAATTGTAAGTTTTATAAATGAACCTTCTTCTATTTCATCGCTAAATTCTTTCACAATCTGTAAATTATCCGCTTTATTTTCTTCAATCCAATTTTCAGCTTCCATTAGAGTCATAGTAGAAAAGTCAGGCAGCGGAATAACTTCATCTGGATCTGGACCTAAACTAACCGTTAATTGAAGTGTACTTCCTTTTCGAATTTTTTCTCCTTCTTGTACACTTTGTGAAATAATATGATTTGCATTATATTCCTTATTGTGTTCTTGTAGTAACTCAATCTCTACCTCGTTTTCTTTTGCCCAAGTACGTGCTTCTGAAACAGGTTTTCCGACAAAGTTTTCGAGCTTAACATGTACCATCGTATGGTAAATAAAGAAAATTAATACAGAAACAATAAGGACACCTAAAATACCGAAACCGATTTTTATAGTCTTTTTCCTTTTATAGTCTAAATCTATTTCAACGTTTTCATCCACTGCACGGTTTCGACTCGTTCTTGTTGATAATCGATTCGATTGAACGTTCGTATCTACTTTCTGATTATCATTTATTGAAGTAGAACTAACATTTTGTTCCGATTGTTCTTGAGACTGTATTTCTTCACCTAATCCATCACTTTTAGATTCTTTTTTTTGCTCTTGTTCATTTATCAAATCTTGATAATTGTCTTTATTAAATTTTGATAAAAAATCACTCATTGGATGTCAGCACACCTTTCCTCAATAGGAAGGACTGATCAGATTGAACAGCAACTTCATTGGCGTGCGTAACAACGATAACACACTTCTCATGTTCGTGGGCTAATTTTTTAAAAATATCAATAATCTCCTGCTCCATCTCTTCATCAAGGTTTCCTGTTGGCTCATCGGCAAGAATTAATTCCACATTCGTCGCCAGTGCACGAGCAATTGCAACACGTTGTTGCTCTCCTCCAGAAAGTTTATTTACAGGTCTGTCAGCCTTCTCCTTTGAAATACCAATGTAATCCAGTAAATTATAAGCTACTGTTTTTTTGTCTTCAGGAACTTCATTTTCCGTAATGGACATTGGAATTAACACATTTTCTACAGCTGTAAAGGTCGGGATTAAATTATAACTTTGAAATATAATTCCCACATGATTTCGACGATATTTTTCATAACCAATTTTCTTAATGTCTTCACCTTTAAATAATACCGTTCCACTATGTGGTGTATCCAAAGCTCCGAGTAAAGATAATAAGGTCGTTTTTCCAGATCCCGATTGTCCTAAAATTGTATAAAATTTGCCCTTTTCAAAAGCGATCGATGTATCTTTTAAAATATACCGACGCATGTCCCCATCTTGGTAATAATAATTTAGTTCTTTTGCTTCTAAAATCATTTCCTCACCTCTTGATTACATCAGTATTTTCTTAGGATTTAAACGAACGATATAAATTAATGGGATGACAGTTGATATTAAAATTGTAAGCATTCCAATTCCATAGAATCCTAGAATATAGCTTGAACTTAAATTTACCTCATAAGAATCTATTACATCATCAGTCGTTAAATCCGGTTGTAGTTCACTATAATAAATGACGTCATCATCCATTGATGAGTTATCCGCTTGAATCATCGAATCCGATACTTGTGCAGCTATAAAGTTTCCACTGAATAATGATAAAGTGATCCCGATTAACGCCACTACCAGTACTTCAATGACGACTTGACTAACAACTTTACTCCGCTTTTCACCTAATGACAGGTAAATTCCTAATTCACGTTTTCGGTCTCGTAAAAATAGTAATACAACTAAACCGATGATGAGTACGGTTCCAATAACAGCCGCAATTAAAACATATTTTGATAGATTAGCCATCGACTCAACTGGTCCAGCGATACTATCGTAATGGTCTGATGCGCTCACAACTTTATAAAATTCTGGTAATAATGGTAGAACTTCTTCCTCAAATGCTTCGCTGTCTTCCGGATTGTTTAAGACATACATAGGCGTGTAGTGTTCAAAAGAACTGCCTTCTTCTTCCCACATTTCTGCAAATTCTTGATCTGCCTTCATATATTCTTCCATTTGGTATTGCGTTTCACTACGGACAATTTCATTTGGAACATAAATTGTATTTTGATAGTCAATGTCCATCCAATCGAACATTCCGCGATTTGAATTACCATCTGCATCTTCTTTTACTTTTTGGGATTCAAATAATCCGATAATTTCTAAAACTATATCGCGTGAATTAACTAGTTTTTCTTTTCCAGTTTTATTATCAAAGGTATAAACTTCATTAACTAATGTAAGTGTATCTCCTACGTGAAGATTATTTAATTCTGCTAATTTTTTTGAAATGATGGCTACATATGTACCATTATCCAATTCTTCTTGGGAAAAAACTCGACCATCTACTAATTTTCCTTTCTTCTCTTCAAAATCTAGTACTGGCGCATAATTAATCCCTTTTAGCATAAAGTCCATACTTGGACCTTCATATTCAACTTCGTATTCTACATCGTCCCCTTGGAAACTTTTAATGCTCTTAGAACCAAAATAGTTCGACATATTATAATCATAATATTTTACATAGGATAGCTCCCCAACTTGTTTAATCGTTTCAAGATCAATATCTTGGAGCTCTATTTCCATCCATTCTTCTTCAGAAAGAGAATCTAATTTTTCATAATCAAGTTCAAGAGTTGCTGCAGCTCCTAGTCTTTCTTTAATATTTTTCTCTACATTACTAGTAGCCTGTTGGATTGAAACAGCACCAGCAATTAAACTACCTAAAACGATAATTACAGCTAACAAAATAAAGGATTTTACTTTATTTCTCACAATACTTAATAAACTCCGTTTGATAAATCCCATTATAAGCCTCCTCCCAATTTCCGGTTTGAATTTTCTGGAAAGGTTAATATAAGCTCATTATATATAAGTTGGTAAATTTATCCAAGGGGTAATTCAATTTAATCCTCACTTTTTTTCACAAATTTCATAGTTTTATAAAGTTTTGTTACATATAATACTTCAATTCTATTTCGGGATCATTGTTTTAACAAAGCCTTTTCAATTTTAATCGTAGATAAAAAAGAAAAAGAACTTCCATAATCAATGAAAAATACTCCAACATTTTATGAGGAGGGCTGTTTCTTTTCCCTTGTTTATTTATGCGATCTTCGAGGTCAACCACCACATTAGGTGTAATACTTCTATCAGTAACTAATGGGTGGGTTGAAAAGATAACCAATCACCTTCTAATGTTTCTAAATCAAGTAGATAAATTTGATTTATTGATTTAGAAATTCCTGTTATCGTTTTAAAAAGTTCACACTTTCCCATCACGTTCGCACAAAATTTTTGATTTTCGCACATTCCTACCGATTTTTCGCACAAACTCATACCTTAAAATAGTAAAGTTGTATCTTTACCTAAAAATAGTCATTATATTTGATAGATTTGTTTAAAAAACAAAAAAGATGACCATTCATGTCACCTTTTATACACTTTTAACATTAGATTCTACTGTTGATGCTACTCTTCTTTTACGAATCGAGTCACGAATATTCGTATATGTAAAAATCGCAATAGCTATCCATATACAAACAAATGTTACAACGTGATCCTTTGTAAATGGTTCATCATACAGTGTTACCCCGATAATTAAACTAATCGTTGGTGCAATATATTGTAAAAATCCTAACATGTATAATGGAATTTTTTGTGTCCCGATTCCAAACCATAAAAGTGGTAAAGCAGTAGCGATCCCTGCTCCGATTAAAAATAAATCAATATGAATTGGTCCGGCCGTAAAACTATGCTCACCTTGCACACCTAAAAATGCTAAATAAATTAATGCTAGTGGCACAGCAAATAATGTTTCTAAAAACAAACCTAACGTTGAGTCCACTTTAATAAGCTTTTTAGCTAACCCATAAAATCCAAAAGAAAGAGCAAGTATAAGAGCTATCCACGGAAATTTCCCAATGGAAAAGGTCATATATAAAACACCTATCCCTGCCAAAATAAAGGCAAAGGTTTGTAGTTTATTAAACCTTTCACGTAAAACAAAAACACCTAACAACACCGATACTAATGGATTTATATAGTATCCTAAACTAGCATCAACAATATGGTCAGTATTTACAGCAAATATGTAAGTAAGCCAATTCGCGCTTATTAGCAATGATGTTAAAATCAATGCAAACCATGTTTTCTTCTTACTCATTTGAACTTGAAAGAAGTTTTTCAACTGCTTTCTTTTTAAAATAAGTACGACAATAGATATAAAAACAAAAGACCAAATGATGCGATGGGCTAAAATTTCTGGAGCTGGAACTTCGTCTAAAAATTTCCAATAGATCGGTAAAACACCCCATAAAATATAAGCACCAATGATAAACGTTATTCCAACAGCATTTTCTCGTTCCATTACTTTCCTCCAATTTCTAATGTCTAATACTCAAAGTTGTTTATCCGAAACTAAAAAAATTGACTAAATGATAATAAATACCGGAACATAATATCTCCATTCCATTATACATTTAACTATAATTAATTACTTATTTGCTGTTTTTATGATGAAGCAAAACATCAGACCTATTAGAAAATAATATTATTATACACCAAAAATTCAAGGATTTTACAATTAATTTTAATCATGAAAAAAACGACCTTTGAATCAGTCGTATTTATATAAATTGAGTTTCATCTATAAATAATTATTTTTCTTTGAAAGTACTTATTCATGTTATAAATTAAATCAATATTAATAACAACAATAGAAAAAACACCAAATCAAAAAGAGTTAACTTATATGTATTTCGATTTTCTGCATACTTCCATTCCATAAAAGCTCGTACAGTTTCCGAAACGATGATAAAAAGAGTTATAATGTACCAGGGTTGTAAGAACCAATATTGATGTGGATTTTCAGCTATACGATTTAAACCCCAACCGAAAATAAGCAAAAATATAGTCGTTATACGAATTGTCCAATCGATTTTCTTATGTTTATCATTCACATGATTATAACTAAAGAGCTTTTTCTCCTCTACTTTCAACCATCTTCTCATTAAAACATGAAACAAATAAAGTAGTACAAAAACAATAGTTAAAAATATTAATAGTTTTAACCAATTTGGTTCAAAATAATATTCACTCATAAACTCCTCCATATTTCACCTAAATTATTTTAGAGATATAAAAAACGAACATTTAATTTACTTGTGAAAAAATATACAAATACTTTTTTTACTATAGAAAACTCGAAAAAATAATGTTAGAATTAAAAAAATTCAACTAGAAGGGAACATCAATATGGACAAAAAAACTTCTAACTATACCTATATCGTTATTGGGACAATGCTTTTCGGTATGTTCTTTGGTGCAGGTAATTTAATCTTTCCAATCCATATGGGACAACTTGCTGGGACTAACTTTTTACCCGCGTTAATTGGATTTCTCACAACCGCAATTGGATTACCGATTATCGGAATTTTAGCTTTTGGTCTTTCTGGAAGTAGTGGATTACGTAATTTAGCTAGTAGAGTTAACCCTATCTTCGGACTTGTTTTCTCAATCGCACTGTATTTAACAATCGGACCATTTTTTGCGATTCCGAGAACCGCAACAGTACCTTTCGTAGTAGGTTTTGAACCTTATATTAATCCAGAGCAAAGTGGTTTGTATTTAATAATTTTTAGCTTTATCTTTTTTGCAATTGTCTATTATTTCTCATTAAACCCAGCAAAGATTGTAGATTTAATCGGTAAATACTTAACCCCAGCATTTTTACTATTTTTATTCATTATTATTCTTATCGCAATTTTTAAACCTATGGGTGAATTCGTACAACCTACAGGTGATTACAAAGATTTAGCCTTTATTACAGGTTTTAAAGAAGGTTATAACACAATGGATGCTTTAGCGTCACTTGCATTTGGTATTATTGTAATCCAAGCAATCAAAGGTTCAGGAATTACTGAGCCAAAAGAGATTGCTAAAGCGACACTAAAATCAGGAATGTTTGCTTTATTCCTTATGGCCCTAATTTACGGACTTATCACTTATATGGGTGCTTCAAGTGTCGAGTCAATCGGAACATATGACAATGGTGGTTTAATTTTTGCAGCCGTTGCTCAACATTATTTCGGATCATACGGTAATATTTTACTAGCAATTATTATCGTTCTAGCATGTTTAAAAACTAGTATCGGACTCATCATCTCTTGTAGTGAATTCTTTCACGATGTATTTCCAAAAGTCAGCTATAAATCTTTCGTATTTATATTAAGTTTTGTTTCCTATATTATTGCAAACTTTGGTTTAACAAATATTATTAAATTTGCAATCCCTGTCTTAATGTTACTATATCCTATCGCCATAATTCTAATATTTTTAACACTTTGTTCATCATTTTTTAAACATCGACAAAGTGTATACGCAGCTACAATTCTGTTTACGTTTTGTGTAAGTTTCTTTGATGGGTATAATGCTTTAGCTGACACTTTACCAGGTATTACTTTTTCTTGGTTTGAATCTGTAATAGCATTCTATAGGGACTTTTTACCACTTTATGATATTGGTCTTGGCTGGGTTGCACCAGCATTACTCGGAGTAGCAATTGGATTATTATGGCCAAAAAATACAATAAAAACTGCAATTTCTTAACAAAAACCAGCTTGGGTTATAGCCTAAGCTGGTTTTTAAAAGTATTTCTTGTTTTAACTATTAATTTTCCTTCTGTAGTATAGGTTTTAAAGGACGGTGCTGACAATATTCACAGTCGGGGTCACTACATTTAGATTCTGTCCAGAAATTACAATTAGGACAAAAATACGAATCATATTTTTCATAGTAAACTAAATGAAACTTACATTTTGAACAGGATTTTCCTTGATCAACATGTCCATAAATCTCAAAGCCATCAATGATTACTAAATCATCTTTCACTTCTATTTTCATATTACCCCCATAATTACAATGTTGTAATAATCGGACCATCCTTCGTAACGATAATCGTATGTTCATATTGTGCGACAAAGCTCTCTTCTGTTAACAAGCTCCAGCCATCATCTTCACATTGGTAAACTTCCTCTTCAAAAGTAGAGATGAACGGTTCAAAGGCAATAACCATCCCCTCTTTAAGTACTGCATTATCCCAAGGAGTATAATAATTGAAAATATGATCCGGTGCTTCATGAATTGTCCGACCAATACCATGTCCAGTAAGATTTTTAATTACTGTTAAACCATGTTTTTTCGCAACATTTTCGACCGCTTTACCAAGTTCACTTGTTTTTGAACCAGGATATGCTTTCTTCAATCCAGCCTCAAACGCTTCTTTCGCAACGTCACATATTTTTTGTAAAATTTCCCCTCCGTTTCCGACTACAAAAGAAACACCAGTATCAGCAAAATAACCATTTTTTGAACCGGATACATCAATATTTACGATATCCCCTTCTTCAATAATTCGATCTCCTGGAATACCATGGGCTACTTCCTCATTCACACTAATACATGTATACCCTGGAAAATCATATACCCCTTTTGGTGCTGATTGTGCGTCTTCTTTTTCAAAAAGTTCTTTTGCAATATTATCAAGCTCTTTTGTTGTCATACCTGGCTTTGTAGCTTTAACTAATTCATCTCGGATAAAGCCACAAATTCTACCAATTTCTTTTAATCCGTTAATGTCTTCAGCTGTCTTTGCAATCATGTTTGTTCCTCGCTTTTCATCTATATTATTTAATTTATAAAGTTATTTTTGACGTTTATTAACACCTATAACATTGTACCATAAATCATATTATAACTTTATCCATATTATAGAAAAGATATCATCCATTACTTACTTTTTATCGTTACTAGGACTCCTTAAAGAATTTACTTTGCTATATTCGGTAAAATTTTTGATCCTTAATCTTATCATTTGCTCAATGTCCAATAAATAAAAAAAGGAGCTCTTCCTTTGAAATAAGCCCCAACTAAGTCATATTAAGATTTCTTATACTTTCACTTTTGATTTATAATTATTTATTAAGTTTTTCAATTTAAAAGCAATGAAAAGACATATTGTGACTGTTATTGCAGTAATACTATATTTTAAGAGGTTAGCTAGTTCCACATTATTTGTGATGTATGGATGCGGTTGATAAAAGAATGTTAAAATCAAACCTTGAATTAAATCTGCCAGTCCAATAGCAATTAGTGCAACAATGAAAATCCAAGTAAGTTTTCTCATTCGTCTATCCCCTTGTAACATACTTATATATCTTAATTACGGATTATGCATTTAAAAAGTTTCGATATTTTTACAATAAAAGAACAAGTTAATCATTTTAACTATATTTGTAATAATCTATACTCCTTTGATAGAGCTCGTATTTTTTCAGCAATTTTCTTTTCATAGTCCCCACTTAATGATATTGTTTCTTTTGCAAATGATGCTAATTGCTCGTGATAACCAATCATTACGGTATGTAATGCATTTTCAAACATTGTTATATCATTTGCATCGTTTCCAAATGCTATATATGTATTTTCTTTTACTCCAAGTGACTTTAATGCACTCCATTTGTTTATTCCCCTTGGGCTAATATCTAAGACGTTCTCATTACTATGTTTATTTACAAATACGTTTAACATTGAAAGCTTTTCTGCTAATTCACCCATATTTTTTGAAGTTAGAATTAAAACTTTAACAATTGGATTAAGAGATTCCAAGTTTACCTTTTTAGCCAATTTTGCAGGATCTAAATTTTGTAGAATAGGATGATTATCTGGCCCAGTATAGGCATAATCCCATTCTCCATCAATTAAGTAAGTAGCGTCATATTGTTCAATAAGATTCTTTATTTCTTCTATTTCATTTGTTGAAAATGAATGGCTTTTAATTACTTTTCCATTTTTAGAAATTAAAGATCCGTTCCCACCAATCATTGTATAATGATGAAGTGCCTCATCTATGACAGGAAGCATATCTCGAATCGGTCTAGCTGAAGCAAATATTACCTCAATTCCTGCACTGTTTAGCTCTACCAATGCTTCAAGTATTGCGTGCGATATTGGTTGTCCTTTAAAACAAATCGTTCCATCTAAATCAAAAACAAATTTCAAAAAACTCACTCACCCTTCAAAAATTGGTAAAAATTTATATATTATAATAACAAAATTCTCTGTCAAAATCACAACTTAAATCGACTAGTTTTTTACTAATATTTAGTTTACATAATAATATTATTTATTTCGCTAATCACCCTTACCATCATTCGGTTCACTTATAATTTTTCCACCAATACTCCTAACAGCTTCAATTGTTTCATCAACTTGACTTGGTTTATCAACATTTATTGCAAATGTAATACCTTTAAAGAACTTAGTTGATTTCTGAACATCTAATCCTGTACCCTCTGCCAATTTTTCTACAGAATAAAGTGATAATAATACACCTACTGTTTTAAATACAGCATAATCTGTATATCCGTTGTCAGTTTCTTCCCATCCTAAATCTTGATAAAATTTCCGGAGAAGAAGAAAATCAAAACAGCCAATTGTTACTAAACTTAATCTTTGAGGTACAACAAAATCATCCTTTTCTATATATTTTAAAACTGTAATTTTTAATATTTTCATATGTGACTCCTGTTTCTATGCAACTTCTAATCAATTTCCAATTATCGTTTTCTTGCTTTTTGGATCAAAATAAAAAGGATTATGCGTATAGTGAAATTTGGCTTCCTGTTCGAAAGAAAAATAAATAGAATATAATATTAACGGTGCTATTTAAATATTAGCACCGTAATTTCTGCTGAATAATCAGCGTATATACAATCTTATTTCACGAGTGTTAAGCTAGTTAACTCTCGAATCCGATTAAAAACAAATTCTTTCAAATCTCCACTTAATGAAAAAATGTTTACAATGTAATAACATCAAAATGTGTTTCTTCACCATCTATAAATACTCTAATATACTCATGTTCAGGATCAGTTGTTAATTTATAAACATTTTGTTTCTTTTCACCATTACCATTTTCTTCAAATTTTATATTTAAAACTTCTCCTTCTGATTCAAGGTCTACTGATGCATCTCCATTTGAATGAAAAATGATGTAATACGTTTCTTCGTTTTCATTAATCATTTGTAATGTTGTATTAGAATCAATTTTATTTTGTACATCTTTCGGGACAATCTCAATTTCACTAATACTTAAAGTGGAAGTGTTACATGCAGTTAGAATGGCTATTGTCATTAATAGAAATAATATTATTCTTTTCATCTTCATATCCCCTACTTATGTAATATATAAATTTAGTCTCATAAAATACTACACTTGTCATAAACATCGGTGATGAAAGAAAAAGCTGAAAAGAGTCTACCTTCTAAAAGCAACCTCTGTATGTCTTCAAAAGTTTCAGCAAAGTTCAATACTTCATATAGTTCTAGAAAATTTTTAGGTTTAAAAAAATAGACATAGTACATAGTCCTACCACAAATGATTAATATCACAATTGCAAAAAAGATCCCTATTTTATTCTTTATCATTTATACTCCAATCTTCATACCATTGGTATAACAGGAATAATTCAGATTTCTATTCCATTATAAATCTATATGAAAAAGATTAACAATGATAATTTGGAACATTTTAAAGTTTTAAAGATTTTTTAAGAAAAACATATGAATATTTAAAATATATCTCTTTTATTAAATCTTTGTAATATAGTTCTATTTCGTGTAACTCAAGATACTAGTTGCTTACACTGTATCTTTGATCAACTACATGTTTCTTCTGTTGGACAAAATTGTAACAGTTAAAAAATTTCAGAGAAAAACGTAAATAGATTGTGCCCTAACCGTAATTTCATAGTCTATGTAATTTGTTATAGTAATTAATAACAAATTGGATATTTGGAGGGAATACATAATGTTTAGTAGAACTAATTCCTTTAAATTGTATATTTTTTCAGTAGGTTTATTAACATTGATTTTCTGGTTTCTAATTGGTTCAGGAGAAAATGTATCTGCCCATGGTGCCGTGCCAATTGATCCTATTGAGGTTAATGATAAAACTTATAATGTAGTAGAACAGGAAGAGGATACAACTACTGTTGTTAGTTTTTCGGAAATTTTATCAGTAGGTGAAAAAGGAGACGAAGTCGTTCAGTTACAATCAGCTCTAAACAATTATGGATATAATGTAAAAGTCGATGGAATATTTGGACCAGAAACGGATGACGCAGTTCGAACATTCCAAGAGGAACATGGACTTGCTGTTGATGGAATTGTTGGACATGAAACAATAATTGCATTAAATTCAGAAACCAATACTGCAACTCTTTCATTAACTAATGAAGTAAAAAGTGAAAAACAAGCAAATTCAAATATAGAAGGTGCCTCTTCGTCTCATCCTGATATTGTTTCAATTGCCATGGGATTTCTAGGAAGTCCTTATCAATTTGGTGGTACTACTCCACAAGGATTTGATAGTAGTGGTTTCATCAACTACGTATTTGCACAAGTTGGCATTGATCTCGAACGAACTCATGCTGATATATGGGTGAATAACGGTAAACATGTTGACAGTCCGAGTGTAGGTGATGTTGTCTTTTTTAAAAACACATACAAAAGCGGAGTTTCGCATAGTGGCATTTACATTGGCAACAATCAAATGATTCATGCGGCAAATGAAAGAAAAGGAGTAGAAATTACTTCTTTAGATATTAGTTATTGGAAAGAACGCTATATTGGTGCGAAATCGTTTAAATAATGACTGTTTCATTGTAAATAGTTATTGATCGTTAAAAACACCTTTCAGGTTCAATTAGATAATTTAGACTTTTTCTGAAAGGTGTGTACATTTTCAATTTTTCTTTAACCCTGATATGTAGTCAATACTTGCTATCAAAGTAATTTGAAATACATATTATTTCGTTTTTGAAAAACCTTGAAGTTGTTCACCGATGATATGGCTAAAAATTAATAAAGCAAAAAGAATGAACACCACAAAGATTCCCCGAATAATAGTTTCTAAGCTTAATAGTTCCGTATTGTAAAAATTATAAAAGAACATAATAAAATAAGGTAAAACTAATAACAATGATGTAAAAAGACCTGGAGTATAGCGCTTTAAAAACAAAGATTGCAGTGGATGTGTAAAAATATTAAAAGCAAAAAGCAGATTGACTCCTAAAAACAAATAGTAATGATACTCACTTACAACAGAAATTAACAGTAAAGCACTGCAAAATATAGAAAAGACAAAAACCGCGATAGCAAACTGTGCCGTTGTCATTTCTTTAAAATGATCAAGTTCATTTTTTAAGAATTTCGGAAACCTTTTCGCAATCCAGCGGTAAGTACTGTCATACCATTTTTCTACAGTTATAATTTCCTCTAAATTATGTAACATAAATACGATCAAGAAAGAGATAGTCCAAATTTCGATATTCAACCTTTCTCCCCCAATCAAAATATTTAAAAAAAGTATTTTTCTATATTATGAACTTTTCAAGATTTTGGATTTGATACATTATCATATTAAAAAGTCCAAAGTTTTTAAATGGATATTATATTAAAAATTTATATTAATAATATTATCTCATATTCACTTATGTAATTTCTATACGAACACATTATTTTTCGCTTTTATTTGAATAATCAACCATTATATATACTAATTGTTCAATATTCCATTCAGTTTTCATTTTCATTTCTTTTATATCTTTATCTAACAACCAGAATTTCACTAGTTGGTATTGTTCAGCGCAGTCGACACAACATAAACTACGTTCCCAGCCGTCTAAAAATATGTCATGCCCGTTCATGCTTCCTAGAATAACTGGTACTCCACAGTAATCACAACAATCTTCACTATCATGATTATAAAAATCAGAAAGTTTTTCTTCAAAGTATAACTCTAAAGCTAACCTCATTAGTATTCCTCCCACTTTGAGCTTATTTGATCATATTGTAGATCACTTTTTATAAATTTCAATAGGAAAAGAAAAAACCGCTGATATGAAATTCAGCGGTTACAATATATTATTTATTTTTTTAGAAGTTTTGATCCAGCTATACCCGGCTCTGTCATTTCATGCGGATTTAAAATAATATCGAGTTCTTCTTTTGTTAAAACCCCTTCTTCAAGACAAACTTCACGGACGGATTTATTTTGTTCCATTGCTTTTTTGGCAATTTGTGATGCCTTTTCATATCCGATATGAGGATTAATAGCAGTAATAATACTGATGCTTTTGTCCAAGTATAGTTGTAATTGGGTTTCGTTCGCTTTAATTCCTTTTAAGCAATATTCAGTAAATGAACGGAAAGCATTGTTCATAATTTGAATGGATTGTAATAAGTTGAACACTAAGACAGGTTCCATGACATTTAATTCCATTTGCCCCGCTTCAGAGGCCATACTAATGGTATGGTCATTTCCAACAACTTGGAATGCAACTTGGTTAATCATCTCAGGCATCACCGGATTTACTTTACCTGGCATGATTGATGAGCCTGGTTGTCTTACAGGAAGTGAAATTTCACTTAAACCAGCTTTCGGACCGGATGCCATTAAGCGTATATCATTGGCGATTTTTGACATGTTCAGCATGCTTACTTTTAAAGCAGCAGAAGCCTCTGTATAAGCATCTGTATTTTGAGTCGCATCAACGAGATGATCAGCATTTCGCAGTGGTAATTCACTAATATTTGCCAGCTGTTCTACGGCAATTTTAATATATTTTGGATCAGCATTTAAACCTGTTCCAACGGCAGTTGCTCCTAAATTCACTTCGTATAAGTTGAAGCGAGAAGTGCGAATCCGTTCGATATCTCGACTAACAACTCTACTGTATGCCTCAAATTCTTGTCCAAGACGGATCGGAACCGCATCTTGTAAATGCGTACGACCTATTTTTAAAACATCGTCAAATTCTTTTGCTTTTTGGAGGAAAACTTCCTTCATGTTTTCCATCGTTTGTAGCAACTCATTTAACATTTTTAATGTCGCAATATGTATTCCTGTAGGAAATGCGTCATTTGTCGATTGAGCCATATTTACATGTGTGTTTGGACTTACAATTTCGTATTTACCTTTCTCGTAACCAAGAATTTCAAGGGCACGATTCGCAAGTACCTCGTTAACGTTCATATTAATCGAAGTTCCTGCCCCACCTTGAATCGGGTCAACAATAATTTGATCAAAAAATTTGCCCTCTAACATTTCATCAGCTGCTTGGACAATGGCATTTCCTATTTTTTTATCTAAACGGTTACATTCCATGTTCGCAATTGCAGCAGCCTTCTTAACCATTGCCATTGCTTTAATTAATTGATTATGAATACGATAACCTGTAATCGGAAAATTTTCTGCCGCTCGAAGCGTCTGTACCCCGTAGTACGCATCCGCTGGTACTTTCTTTTCACCTAAAAAATCTCTCTCAATTCGCCATTCTTCATTTGTAAACATGCGATAACCCCTTGTCTTCCTGTAATTAACTTTTATATACTACTTTACCATTTTATAAAAAATTAACAAACAATGGTATATAGAACCCTTAATAATTATTAAAGAATTGGTGGATTTTATTTAAAATTATACTTCAATTTTTTCCGCATCAAACAATTCCGGCAAATTATAATGTTTACATAAGTATTGACCTACCATTTGTTCAATCTCTTCAGCCGATAGCATATCCAAAATCATTACAGCTCCAGCTACATTCAAATATTTATTTGCCTGAACAAAATGGTCACGTTTAATTGCTACACCGTTTTGCTTTATTTTTACAAGTGCTCGTAGAATACCACGGGTAACTTGATGATTTGATGTGAAATTACTTGAGAAAAAGACAACACAGCGTGCAGAAAAATCACTTTCACAGAAAAAGTCCGTCAACCAATAAGGATTTTCCTCATTCAATTCATCATAAGTCATATGTCCTACCCACCAAAGTCGAGCTAAAATATGTACAAAAAGCGATCGTTTTGCACCATTCTTAAAGAATATACCTGTATTAATCCGTTTGTCATTATGTTCATCTAATTCTTTTTTCAATCGGTAAAAAGTATACTCTCGAAACTGAAGATGGGCAAGTCCTGACCAGAGACGCTCTTGTGTCGCTTGAGTTACTGTTAAATATCGTAAAGCATTGTAGATTAGTTTTACATTTTCACGATCACTTACTTTATAATCTTCATCATAGTTTAATTCTGGCATTTGAAATTCAATATTTGAGTCAAGCGCACGTCCTTCTTGACTAAAATATTCATTAAACCATACATTGTCTCTTGTATAATAATGTTTCTTATAAGCCTCATAGTTTGTACGTAAATCACCGAGTGTATCATCGGAGATAAATTTTAGTTTCAATTAATCTTCACTCCTGCTAAGTTTCTCAATTTCATCAAAACTACTTCTTAAAGGTTTACGTAATACCATTTGTGCGGCCTTAAGCGCAGGTAATGCGTCAGATCCTACTTCATCTAGCCGAACATTATTTTCTTCGAAGATTTTTTCTAAAACTTGATACCAAGTATAACCTTGATAATCTTCCCGATTTTCATTCACCTTTGTGAAAACAAAAACGAGTGCAGGTAGAATAACAAATGATAAAATCGTATTCTTTAATCTAGAATTGGCATTAGCTGCATATTGGTTGTATTCATATTCTGGTAGGGATATTGTGATTTCATTCGAATCTAAATCAACTTCCATAAATTCTTTTTTAAGCGATTTTCGGACTGTTACAATTGATGGTAAATTTAATAGTTCCGTTGGATCTTCGTATAAATTTATTTCAACCGCTTCCCCAATTGCAACAATATTCCCTTTTTCTAAAGAAAATTGTAAATCTTTAAACCACTTATTGAAACTTTTATTCGTATAATTCTCAATTGATTTATTAACCAATATAAAGGTATGGAAAAACACTTTTCCTCTAATTTTATTTGAAGGAATTGATATTTCTAATACTTTTTCACTTGATTTGTACACATTACGAAAACTGGATTGCCCGCACTCAATATGAACGGCGTATACAAATGTTCTGTTTTCTATTAAGCTTTCAATCTCTTCATTTTCTAATGTAAAACGAACCGATGCCTTAACTTCACCGAAAGATTTGTGCACATTAATGCTTGCATGAAAACTAGAATTTTTATAATCATCGTTATTCATATATAAAACAGGATAGGGGTAGCTCGTATTAATTTTCATATAAAACTACCTCCATTACACAATAAGTTGGGTAGTTTACTTCGATATCCAATGTAAAGATTTTTTTATTTTTAGTAGAAGTTAAGTAAACTGTATTTCCAGAGATTTCCTCTATGCTAATATCAGAATCAATAACAGTAGCGGATTTTATCGGTAATGCAAAATTGTTTTGTTCCCCTAGCACTGAAAATACTAATCTCACATTAGATAATGATTTTTTTGGGGAAATAAAGAAGCGATATTTTCCATCTGTTTTATTTGTACAAATATATCGTTGATTAATCTCAATTGGTTTTTTACTTGGCTTTCGATCTTTTTGATGGCTAATTTCCCCATCTTTATTTTTATCTAATTGATTTATTCCACCAGGTTCTGTTGTACCTGCACCATCAGTGCCACCATTAGCATGTGTACCAAATCCATTTCCTCCGTATTCACCATCTTGTACAATTCCGTACTCCCCTGCAAGTTGTTTTTCAATTTCTTCTGGCTCTTCTCCAGTTGGTTTATGTATTTTTACTTTTTCTTGTTTCTTTTCCTTAGAAACAATTTCTTTAATTGTACTTGTCAATGATTCTGTCTTTTTTGTATCAGTACCGTTTATAAGCGATTTTTTCGGTAAAAAGTCACTTACACCTACGGCATCCATTTTATCTGTTATTTTTTCTTGAAACTCTTTCTTTACAGCTTCACGGATAAATTTTCGTAAATCAGCATAAACCTTCTTTGCCAGATTCGGATTTTTTTCGTAGCGTTCATGGGACCATTCATTATGGGCCGGATTTTCCATTTCTTTAAAAATATAGTTCATATTGTTTCCTGTAATCATTAAAATTCCTGTAAAAGAAATTGTACCGCTTATATTCTTTTGCTCAAATATACGCATACCTGTTTTACGTGTCATAAGGACGCGACGATTTAAATCTTCACCGTTAATTAAATAGAGTGTAGCCTCACCTTCATCAAACTCAATTCCTTTATACTGCTTTGCAGGATATGCAATTTTAATAGTTTTATTTGATGTCAATGCCTCAAAATAATTTTTTAAAATTGTATTTTCTTCATTATCTTCTAATTCCGCTATTAAACTTGCAATATTTTCGTGATTAATTTCAAAATCATTGATTTTAACGATTAATTTCTGTTGATAAACAGTAATAAAGAAATTAAATAGCACTGATTTCTTAATTTCTACTTCCCAATCATAAACTACAGGCTCGAATGCGGATACATAAATATCTGTCCCACTTTCATTTCGTGTAAATGTTGGATCTAAATGAAGTTGTTCATTAATAGCTGTTGATTTATCATTATCAGTGAAATAACCATTTCCAACTGTAATTTCATCTTTATTAATCTTGAAAGACATAATATTTGCTACACCGATATAAGATTCAAAGCCTGATATATCAAGTGATGAGTAAAATAGTGTACGAAGGTTTGAGTTTAGAAATGGGGCTGATTTCCCTATACCAAAACTCCCACCAGAACTCTCACCTTTATTTGAGGATCCCGCTTCTCGAACTAATGAACTCCACGGAGTCCCTATTTCAGCTGTATCAGCACCTTCAAGTCCCTTCGTATTAAAGTCACTAATACGTAAGAAATTCATTTTGTCTTTTTTTAAAATAGCTAATGCGTTTTCTATAAAATCTTCTGTTTTCGGGTTACGTCCACGCCAAGTCTTTTTACATTTTTTTAGCGTTTCCAAAAACTGATGACGATTCGGAAATTCATCGGTATCAATTGAAAAGCTTTTAAATTCTACAACTACTGGTTCGCTTGGATTTTTCACAGCATCAATTGAATTTTGACAAATTTCACGTGTTAACGATTCTAATGCATTTCCTCTAAACGTTTCCAGCCCAGCATTATTAATGGAATTAATTAAACCACCTGTTGCAGCCGGGAAGTTCCAATATGGTTTCAATGTTCTCCCTCATTTACGTTGCTATTTCAAGATTATATATAAATCTAAAACTGATAAAATTGGCAAATTAGTAAATAGTACCTATATGAATTATAGCAAACATTGGTATATAAACATAATATTTCACTATGTTATATATTGATATGATTGTGCTGTATATATATCAAATACTACTAAACATTTGTAATTATTTACATTAATAAAACAGGACCTTAGCAAATAATAACGTGACCGCAGGTGCTGTACCACCCGCGGTCAAGTTATTATATAGTGATTTTTGCATTATGTAATAAATTGAGCTGCAATAAGAATTCTTTCTAATTTCTTTGTCGGATTATATAAATAGTATTATATTCCATAAAGTATTATACTATCTTAGTTAACTTTGAAATTATTCATAATTTAGTATTCTTTTTAGGCAATATTTCCTAATTAGTCATTCCTATTAAAATAAATACCATTTAATTAACTCTATATTTCATGTATAATTATAGCGTTATATAATTCTTTCATTAGTACGAGTAAAGATCTTGATCTTTTAATAAATATATGATATAATGATTGAAACCAACACGAAAGGGTGTTCGATATGGGAGACCGTGAAAAAATTCGTGTCGTAGAATTATTCGCCGGTGTAGGTGGATTTCGTATTGGATTAGAGCGTGCAAACCCTGACTTATTTGAGGTCGTATGGGCTAACCAATGGGAACCTGAGAAGAAAGTTCAATTTGCTTTTGATTGTTATACGCGCAATTTCACTAAGGGTATACATGTAAATGAAGATATAGCGAAAGTGCCAAATGAAGTATTTGAGGAACAGAAACCTGATTTAATTGTGGGTGGTTTCCCATGCCAGGACTACTCAGTTGCTAGAAGCCTTTCTGGCGAAAAGGGTATCCAAGGAAAAAAAGGAGTTCTCTTCTGGGAAATAAAACGAGCAATTGAAAATTCTTTTCCTAAATATGTACTATTAGAAAATGTAGATAGATTACTAAAATCTCCTTCTAAGCAAAGAGGAAGAGATTTTGCAGTTATGTTAGCAACATTTCGCGATTTAGGCTACACGGTTGAATGGCGCGTAATCAATGCAGCAGATTATGGACATGCACAACGACGTCGAAGAATATTTATTTTTGCTTATAAAAACGGGATAACTTTTGATAAAGAACAAAGAGAATTAACTCCAGAAGAAATTGTATATAAAGAAGGATTTTTTGCAAAACCATTTCCAATTGAACAAGAACCGTATAAAAACAGAATTGCAGAAGTAGTGCTTCCCCTCGATATTGTTGATATTTCTGATAACTTTTCATTCAACTTCCATCCTTCAGGTATAATGAGAGATGGAGATGTTTATACAGTACATCAAACACCTATTGGAGAAAATCCAGTTCCTTTAAAAGATATTTTAGTTGATGAAAGTGAAGTCGATGAAAAGTATTATTTAACAAAAGAAATGGAAGAAAAGTTTGCTTACTTAAGAGGTCCGAAAAAAATTGAAAGAACATCGAGCACGGGACATAAATATATCTTCTCAGAAGGAGGTATGTCCCCTACTGATGACCTTGATAAGCCCGGAAGAACAATGTTAACGAGTGAAGGTACGGTAAACCGGAGTACACATATTGTTGAAGTTAATGGACGAAAAAGATTTTTAACTCCTGTTGAATGCGAAAGATTAAACGAGTTTCCAGATAATTGGACAAAAGGTATGACTGATCGACAAAGATACTTTTGTATGGGAAATGCTCTGGTAGTCGGTTTAGTAGAAAAGATGGGAAAGCGAATTGTGGAAATTCAAAAAGAAAGTAAAAATGATATCGTACAATTGGATTTATTTTCTGTAGGCTGATACGAATGTATCAGCTTTTTTATGTTACTATAATATTAATAGACACCTAATAAGGGGGATTCATATTGTTATATGAAAAAAAGGAAGAATTACTTTACACTGCAAGTTTGGCTGAAGGAAAAACTTTTGGTGAAATTGACAAAACCGGAAGGATTAAAAATGACAAAGCTAAAGGACAACTAGGACAAATTATTGAAGAAAGTTTTTTTGGCTACGAAGTTAATTCAAAAAAAGAAGCCGATTTTGCTAATTTAGGAATTGAGTTAAAGGTTACCCCTGTTAAAAAAAATAAAAATGGAACATTGTCAGCAAAAGAAAGATTGGTTTTAAATATTATTAATTATGAAGAAGAAGTTAATAAAGACTTTGAATCTTCAAGTTTTTGGAAAAAAAACAAAGAAATATTAATGATGTTTTATGAATGGCTACCAAATCTCGATCGTTCTGATTATCGAATAATTAAAGCATACTTACACCAATATCCTGAGGAAGACTTAGAGATCATTAAGCAAGATTGGGAAACAATTGTTGGAAAAATAAAAGTTGGTTTGGCGCATGAGTTATCTGAAGGTGATACAAACTATTTGGGTGCATGTCCTAAAGGTGCAAATAAAAAATCGCTTCGATCTCAACCATATAGTGATATTAAAGCAATGCAGCGTGCTTTTTGTTTGAAACAAGGATATATGACATCAATTGTTCGTAAGGTTATAAATAAAGAAGATTTAGTGAAATTTTCCACCGCACCAGAATTAAAACAAAAATCGTTTTACAATCTTATACAAGAAAAATTCCATCCGTATATTGGAATGTCATTGGAAGAAATTGCATCTATTACTAATCTTCCTATAAATTATAAATCTAAAAGCTTTTTACAAGAATTTGTTAGTGGTTTGCTTGGTATTAGAGTTACCAAACTAGAGCAAATTGAAGAATTTGCAAAAGCAAACATACAAGTTAAGACAATCAGACTTGAACCAAATGGCGTTCCAAAAGAGCATATGTCTTTTAAAAATATTAATTTTTCAGAATGGGAAAATGAAACTTGGGAAAACAGCTGGTTAAAAAATTTCTTTGAACAAACCAAATTCCTATTTGTTGTATTTCAGTACAAAGAATCTTATAGTAAGAATCCTCAAAGAAAATTATATTTTAGCGGTATTATTTTGTGGAACATGCCTACGAATGAGATTAATGGCCGTTTGAAGGATTTTTGGACACATGTTCAAAAATTAATTAAACAAGGTATTGAGCTACAACCCGTTAAACAAAAGAATCGCACCATTGTTAGAAATAATCTTCCGAAACCAAATTTTAATGGGCTGTGCCATATTCGCCCTAAAGCTCGTGATGGCAATGACAGAGTTCCTTTGCCAGATGGACGATTAATTACTAAGCAAGCGTTTTGGTTAGACAATATTTATGTTAGTGAAATTTGCAATTCGCTAAGACGAGGTGTTTACTAGTGGCTGGGTACATTTTTTCATTAGATAACATTGATTCTTTAAGTGAATCTATAAATAATGGTGTATTTAGTACAAATATGAACATACCAAAAAACAAAATTTGGAATAAAAGTCATGAAGGAACTTTTGCTGATTTTATTACTATGAAAGAAGGTCATAATGTCTACTTTTTCCATAAAAGAATGATTTATGGTGTAGGAAGACTGATAAATATTAAAGGTGATTGCAAGTTTTTAAATTTCCCTAATGCAGACATGCCGATTGTATATGAACATACATCTTTAAAAAATCAAATGATTTTAAACAACGAAAACAATATAAATAACAGGATGATTTGTTGCTTTGAAGGTTTCCCATACTTCTTTAAAAATGGAGTTGATATGGATGAAGTTTTGTCTTTTAATCCTGACAAATTTAAAATGTTGAGAGCTTTTTGGAAATTGTCTTTTGTCAAAATTGATGATGAGGAAAACAAAGCATTACTTGACATAATTATAAAAAACAATGAAGAAAATCTTACAGAAAAAAAGAATATATTTCCAGAGAAACGATCATTACATAGCCGAATAAAAAATATTGTAAATGATGATTATACTGTTAACTCTGATAAGATTTTAAATCTTTGTGCTGATAGCGATGGTAGTGTAAAACACGAAATGGCTTTAGAAGCCGGAATTTTAGATTATATTTCCAATAAAAAGGCAAATATATTTGGTGAATGGGACTATCTTTCACACCAAGTCGTTGCATCCCCCTTTAAACCAATTGATTATATGGATAAAATGGATATTTTTGGATATAGATATATTCGGTATGAACCTTTAATCAAAGAACTTAAAACAATTTCAAAATACTTAGTAATAGAAATAAAGAAAGGCTCTGCCTCTATAGAAGATTTGAACCAAACTATGAAGTATGTTGATTGGGTTAACCAAGAATACAGTTTTGGTGATTATAATATGATTGAAGCTTTTTTGGTAGCATTTGAATTTCCTGATTATGTAATAAAAGCAAAAAATGATATAGTAAAAAGAAATTACATAAAAAGTAGAAGACCACCTGTCGCAATGTATTGGTCTAATTTAAAATTAATTAAATATAGTTTTGATACTGAAACGAATAAATTAAAATTCACATTATTAGATTAG
>NZ_JAACYS010000023.1 GCF_009996845.1 Pallidibacillus pasinlerensis
ATAAAAAGAGCTGTCTTATGACAGCCCTTTTTATAAATGCTAATTTTATTTATTATAACCTTCTACAATAGCAATTCCTGAACTTGCACCAATTCTAGTTGCACCAGCTTCAATCATTGCTTTTGCATCTTCGGCTGTACGAACACCTCCAGATGCTTTGACACCGATATCCGGACCTACTGTTTCTCTCATTAATTTAATATCTTCTACAGTAGCTCCACCAGTTGAGAATCCTGTTGATGTTTTTACGTAATCTGCCCCTGCTTTAACCGATAATTCGCAAGCTATACGTTTTTCCTCATATGTCAATAAAGAAGTTTCAATGATAACTTTTACTAAAGCTTTCCCTTTAACTGCATTAACAACGGCTTCAATATCTTTTTGTACTAGTTCAGTATTTCCACTTTTTAGTGCACCAATATTAATTACCATATCTACTTCTGTAGCACCATTGGTTACCGCATTAACGGATTCAAAAGATTTAGTTTCTGGAGTATTTGCTCCTAGTGGGAAACCAATAACTGTACAAACTTTAACATCTGTACCCTCTAATAATTCGCTTGCTAATTTTACCCATGTAGGATTTACACAAACAGAGGCAAAGTTATACTGTTTTGCTTCTGCACATAATTTTTCAATTTGATCCTTTGTTGCTTCTGGTTTTAATAATGTATGATCAATATATTTTGCAATTTCCATTTTCATTCTCCTTTACTTTTTAGGTTGAGAGTCAATATTAGTTTACCTATTATACTGTTAATTTAAACTTGAAAAGAGGGGCATTTCACCTCCCCAAAGAAACATTACCTAAAACCTAAAATTAACTCACAATTTGTTCGTTCTCATTAACAACGTCATCGTCCATTACACGAACAAATTGACCTTTACAATATGGATATCCCGCTTTCGTAATTTTCACGCGAACAATTTTCCCACACATATCTTCTGTTGCTGGAAAGACGACTTTCAAGTAGTTATCGGAATGTCCTTCATATAATCCGCTGTTAGGATCTTCTTTAAAAGGAACCTCCGGAATAACATCTAATACTTCGCCTTCAAAGTTCGCAGCATATTCTTTAGCTAGTTGGTCAGATAATGCAATCAATCTACTTACACGTTCATCTTTTACGGATTCATCAATTTGATCTTGCATTCTTGCTGCTGGTGTTCCTGTCCGTTTTGAATATGGGAATACGTGAAGTTCAGCATATTTATGTTTTTTAACAAAATTGTACGTTTCCATAAATTCTTCTTCCGTTTCACCAGGGAAACCGACAATAACATCAGAAGTAACCGCTAGACCAGGTAGTGCATCTTTTAATTTCAATAAACGTTCCTCATATTCCGCCATAGTATATTTTCTTCTCATCCGTTTTAAAACAGTGTCTGAACCGGATTGTAATGGGATATGCATATGGCGAACAATAATGTTTGAATCACGAATGACATCAATTACCTCATCGGTTAATTGACTAGCTTCAATAGATGAAATTCTTAATCGTTTTAATCCTTTTACATTTTCTTCTAAATCACGTAAAAGCATTGCTAAATTGTAGTCTTTGAAATCTTGTCCATAGCCGCCTGTATGGATTCCAGTTAACACGATTTCACGATAGCCATTATCCACTAACATTTGCGCTTGGTTAATTACTTGTTCTGGGTCTCGAGAACGCATTAGACCCCGAGCCCAAGGAATAATACAAAACGTACAGAAATTATTACAACCCTCTTGAATTTTTAAAGATGCGCGGTGACGATCAGTAAAGTAAGGTACGGTCATTTCTTCATATGTGCGGTTTTTCATAATGTTTTTGACCGCATTAATTGGTTTACGTTCATTACGATATTGTTCAATATACTCAATCATTTTGTTTCGATCTTGTGTTCCTACAACAATATCTACACCAGGGATAGCCATAATTTCTGCAGGAGCTGTTTGGGCGTAACATCCTGTAACACAAATTACCGCATCTGGATTATTTCGGATAGCACGACGAATTACTTGCCTTGATTTTTTATCACCAGTATTTGTTACCGTACATGTATTAATCACGAAGACATCGGCATTTTTTTCAAAGTCAATTCGTTCATAACCATGTTGATTAAACAATTGCCAAATGGCTTCAGTTTCATAATGGTTCACTTTACAACCTAGTGTGTAAAAAGCAACAGTTGACATATAATCACCTCAACAACTCAAAATAAAATGAAATCGATGCTAAAGCATATAATGGAGCCGTTTCCGCACGAAGTATTCTTGGACCAAGCCCACAAAGAATGAAGCCATTACTTTGTAAGATGGAAATCTCCTCCTCAGAAAATCCTCCTTCAGGACCAAATAGCATCAGTAATGAATCTCCATCACTTAGTTTTTGTAAACAAGTAGGGAAATTTTTTGTATCATTCTCTCTACCTTGTTCTTCGTACGCAACTATCTTTGTATCAAATTTTTCACTATGCTTAATTAACTCTTTAAAAGAACAAGGAGTTTCAACAATTGGAATTATATTTCTTTCTGACTGCTCCGCTGCTTCTTTAGCAATTTTTTGCCACCGTTCAACACGTTTTTCTTTTTTCTTCTGATCAAGTTTTACAACAACCCGATCTGAAGAAAAAGGAAAGAAAGAATACGCTCCAAGCTCTGTCCCTTTCTGGATAACTATATCGAATTTATCACCTTTAAGCAACCCGCTTCCAATCGTGACTTTTATCGGAAGTTCTCGCTTTTCTTCAATTTCATATAAAATTGTAGCTTCTACATATTCTGGATGAATCTCTATGATTTCACATATAGCGACACGGCCTTCTGTATCGACAACAGAAAACTTATCCCCTGGTACCATACGCAACACTCGGATAATATGGTGATAATCTTCACCTAACATATGAATTTTGTCGCCATTTCGCTCATTATTCGTTAAAAAATATCGTTGCATATAAACTCACACTTTCATTTGCGCCTTATTTTTTAGCAATAATTGTAACCCAATCTTCCATTTTTAATGTTTCTACAATCGTAAAACCAGAAGATAATATTTTATCCTCAACTTCTTGTCTTTTCTGATTAATGATACCAGAAGTGATAAAGTATCCACCGTCTTTTACTAGACGATAAGCATCATCTGTAAATCTGACTATAATTTCTGCAAGGATATTGGCAACAATGACATCGGCCGGTTCGGTAATGCTATTAAGTAAATTATTTTGCTTGACAATAATTTGATCTTGTACGTTGTTTAATTCAATGTTAGACTTCGCACTTTCAACTGCTACATCATCTAAATCTAATGCTAGAATATGTTTTGCCCCAAGTAATGCAGAGGCAATACTTAAAACACCTGATCCTGTTCCTACATCATAAACGATATCGCCTTTTTTAACTGTTTGTTCTAATGCTTGGATACTCATAACCGTAGTTGGATGAGTGCCTGTCCCAAAGGCCATACCAGGATCAAGTTCAATGATTAACTCATCACTAGATACTGGCTCATATTCTTCCCAAGTTGGGACAATCGTAAATTTGCTCGATATTTTAACCGGATGGTAATATTTTTTCCAAGCCGTGGCCCATTCTTCTTCTTGAACTTCACTAATAGTTACTTTATTTTTTCCGATGTCAATATTAAATGACATTAAATTGTTGATTGCAGATTTAATTTGTTCTACAGTTTCACCTAAAAAACTATTAACAGGTAAATAAGCTTTTACAATAACGCCTTCTTCCGGAAAGTCATCCGCATTCAATTCATACATTTCACCGTATTGTTCCGGATGTTCCTTATTTAAATCGAAAGAATCTTCAATTACAATACCGCTAGCTCCTGCTTCATATAAAATATTTGCAATCGGTTCAACTGCTTCATTTGTTGTATGGATACTGATTTCAGACCATTTCATAATCGACCGAACCCCATTCTTTATTCTCCTTTAAATGCACGTTTCATTTTATTTAAAAATGAATCTGATTGCTCTTCAGGTACATCACCGCTTATCGCTGCGAATTCACGAAGTAGTTGTTTTTGTTTTTCTGTTAACTTTTTAGGTGTAACAATTTTTAAAGTAACGTGTTGGTCGCCGATACCGTGACCGCGGACATTTTTTATTCCTTTACCACGCAAGCGGAATTTCGTATGTGATTGAGTACCAGAAGGGATTTTAAGCTTAACTTTACCATATAATGTTGGTACTTCAATTTCATCTCCAAGAGCTGCTTGAACAAATGTAATCGGCATTTCACAATACACATCATCGCCATCACGTTCAAAGAATTCATGTTCTTTTACATAAAAGACGATGTACAAGTCACCTGGAGGACCTCCATTAATACCAGGTTCTCCTTGTCCTGCCACACGTAATTGTTGCCCATCGTCAATTCCAGCTGGAATTTTAACATGGATTTTCTTACGTTTTTTCACTTTACCTGTTCCACTACAAGTTGTACATTTATCTTTAATAACTTCCCCGGTACCTTGACAATGATGACAATTTCTTCGATTTACAATACGACCAAATGGTGTATTTTGTTCAGTGGAAATTTGTCCACTTCCATGACAATACGGACATTCTTCAGGGCTAGTTCCAGGTTTAGCGCCACTACCGTGACAAGTAGAGCATTGTTCATCCTTAGGAATTTCAATATCTGTTTCTTTACCAAAAGCAGCTTCTTCAAAGGTTAGCGTCATTGTATATTGTAAGTCGGCTCCTTGTCGCGGTGCATTTGGATTTCTTCGTCTTCCTCCACCACCGAAAAATGTATCAAAAATATCTTCGAAACCGAAGCCGCCAAAATCACTAAATCCACCGCCACCAAAACCACCGAAGTCTTGATTTGCTCCAGCATGGCCGAATTGATCATATTGTGCCCTTTTCTGGTCATCACTTAACACTTCATAAGCTTCAGCGATTTCTTTAAATTTTTCATCAGCACCAGGTTCTTTATTTATATCGGGATGATATTTTTTCGATAATTTTCGGTATGCTCTTTTTATCTCATCCTTGGTAGCATCTTTACTTACACCAAGTACTTCATAATAGTCACGTTTTGCTGACATTTTTTCCACTCCCCGTACTATTCACATAAAAATTATTCTAACACTCTTATGATAAACTAAGCAATCATTGTTAATAAAAATAGTGAAAATCCATATGCATTTAAGTATGATATCCTTTATAAAAGGAGCTACTACAATATATTGCTATGAGCACAAAAAGTCAAAGCCAAGTGACCTTGACTTTGACTTTTTTCGGTTTTACCTATACGGTCCGATCCTTATTATTTATCATCCTTAACTTCTTCGAAATCAGCATCTACAACATTATCATCTTTTTTCGCATTGTCTGCTGTGTTTGCTTCAGTACCTGCTCCAGCTTGTGCACCAGCATTTGCTTCGTTTGCCTGTTGATAAAGTTTAACAGATAACTCTTGAACGATTTGAGAAAGTGCATCTTTCTTAGCGCGAATTTCTTCAATATTATTACTTTCGATTGCTTTTTTCAATGCATCTTTCGCTTCCTCAGCTTTTTTCACTTCCGCAGCATCAACTTTACCTTCTAATTCTTTTAATGTTTTTTCAGTAGTAAATACTAGTTGATCTGCTTCGTTACGTAATTCTGCTTCTTCTTTACGTTTTTTATCTGCTTCAGCATTTGCTTCTGCTTCTTTAATCATCCGTTCAATTTCTTCATCAGATAGACCTGAACTTGATTGAATTGTGATTTTTTGTTCTTTTCCTGTACCTAAATCTTTCGCACTTACGTTAACGATACCGTTTTTATCGATATCAAAAGTAACCTCAATTTGTGGTACACCACGTGGAGCAGGTGGTATGTCCGTTAATTGGAAACGACCAAGGGTTTTGTTATCTGCAGCCATTGGACGCTCACCTTGTAATACATGGATGTCAACAGCTGTTTGGTTATCAGCAGCAGTTGAGAAAATTTGTGATTTTGATGTTGGGATTGTTGTATTTCTTTCGATTAATTTTGTGAATACCCCACCCATTGTCTCAATACCTAAGGAAAGTGGTGTTACGTCTAGTAATACAACATCTTTAACGTCACCAGAGATTACCCCACCTTGAATTGCAGCACCCATCGCTACAACTTCGTCTGGGTTAACTCCTTTATGTGGCTCTTTGCCTAATTCTCTTTTAACTGCTTCTTGCACAGCTGGAATACGAGTTGAACCACCAACTAAAATAACTTTATCAATTTCATTTGCAGTTAAACCTGCATCACTTAAAGCTTGACGAACAGGCCCCATTGTTCTTTCAACAAGATGTGATGTTAATTCATCAAATTTTGCTCGGGTCAAAGTCATATCCAAATGAAGTGGACCACTTGGACCAGCAGTAATGAATGGTAAAGAAATTTGTGCACTTGTTACACCTGATAAGTCTTTTTTCGCTTTTTCAGCTGCATCTTTTAACCGTTGTAATGCCATTTTATCTTGTGATAGGTCAATGTTGTGTTCTTTTTTGAACTCTTCAACTAGATAATCGATAATCGCTTGGTCAAAATCATCTCCACCAAGGTTGTTATCTCCCGATGTGGAAATTACTTCAAATACTCCATCTCCAAGTTCCATAATGGAAACGTCAAATGTACCGCCACCTAAGTCAAATACTAGAATCTTTTCTTCATTTTCAGTTTTATCTAATCCGTAAGCTAATGCAGCTGCCGTTGGCTCGTTAATAATTCGCTCAACTTCTAATCCGGCAATTCTTCCTGCGTCTTTTGTAGCTTGACGTTGAGAGTCATTGAAGTATGCTGGTACAGTTATTACCGCTTTTGTAACTGGTTCTCCTAAATAACTTTCAGCATAAGATTTTAAATGTTGTAAAATAATCGCAGAAATTTCTTGAGGAGTATAGTCTTTTCCTTCAATATTTACTTTATAATCAGTCCCCATATGACGTTTGATAGAAATAATTGTATTTGGGTTTGTAATTGCTTGACGTTTTGCAATCTCTCCAACTTGACGCTCACCATCTTTAAAAGCCACTACAGATGGAGTTGTTCTTGCACCTTCTGGAGTTGGAATGACGACTGGTTCTCCACCTTCTAATACCGCTACACATGAGTTTGTCGTTCCTAAGTCGATACCAATAATTTTACTCATAATTAAACCTCCCAAAATCAAGTCTAAATTCTGTTGCTATTGATTTACTTTCACCATTGCAGGGCGAATAACTCTATCCTTTAATTTATAGCCCTTTTGCAACTCCTCTATTACGATATTTGAATCATATTGATCATCATTTCCTTGTATAACAGCATGATGTTCATGAGGATCGAATTCTTTACCAACAGCCTCAATTGGCTCGATACCAGCATTTTTAAAAGTATCTAGTATACTTTTATACACCATTTCAACACCTTGTAGTAAGGCTTTACCGTCTTCACTAGTAACATTTGATTGTAGTGCCCGCTCGAAATTATCTAAAGCTGGTAATAATTCTGTTGCTAAATCTTGTGAACCATACTCTTTCAAAGCTTCCATTTCATTACGGGTTCTTTTACGGTAGTTGTCATATTCTGCTTGAATGCGCAAAAGACGATCTTCTTTTGCTTCCAGTTCTTTTTGTAATTGTTCAATCTTTTCTTGTAAAGTTTTCAACTCATCGGTAGAACCTTCTTGTTGTTTTGCAGATTCTTCAATTTCTTCGTTATTTTTTTCTCCTGTATCATTGTAATCTTCTTGAGTCTGATTGGTAACTTCTTCTTGAGTTTCATTAACTTCGTTCATTTCTTTTTCCTCCAATATTGAATCTTTCTCTTCAGCCATATTTTCACCCCCTATTTTGGGAATTTTTTCTATGCATGTAAAGTATGTAAACACATTTGTCCGCACGAGATTGTACAACCACGTGCGGAACAATTACAATCACTAATAAAATAAGTATATGTCACCCATTTATTAATCATATAAATTTGATAATGTAAATGTCAAATTTTTACTTAATAAATTCAATACGGATATCGCTTTACTATAATTCATTCGTTTCGGACCTAAAATCGCAATTTTTCCGACTTGTTCTTCGCCAATATTATAAGTGGCAGATATTAAACTTAAATCTTCCATTTCAGGAACTTTATTTTCTGTCCCAATTTTCACATGGATACCAATCGGTGTTTTTCTAAGCAGATGATAAAAATTATTCTCTTCTTCCATCAACTTCATGACATCTTTAATTTTTTCAACATCTTGGAACTCTGGTTGTTTTAAAATATTTATTTTTCCACCATAATAAAGTTTATCATTAGATGAAATGTTTAATACACTTGCTAACGATTGAAAGAACGACTCATAATTATTCACATGCTCTTTAAAAAGTAAAATAATTTCACCCATTAGCTTCGAGTGTAATTCACTTAACGGTACACCCCTTAAGCGTTCATTTAAGATATTTACTGTTTTTTCGACTTCAGAAGGATGGATAGATTTTGGTAAAGTGAACAATTTATGCTCGATATGACCCGTATTGGTAACAATAATTGCTACTGCTGATTCATCATTTATAGGGATGATTTGAAACTTACTCAACCTATTGTCTTCAACCGTCGGTCCTAAAACTATTGCAGTATACTCTGTCAATTCGGATAACACTTTTGCAGAGTTTTGAACAACTTGTTCAAGTTCAACGATGCTTTCTTCAAATAGCTCATTAATCATATTTAATTCATGTTGTTCAATTTTCTCAGGTGATAGCAAATGATCGACATAAAACCGATAGCCTTTTTCAGATGGGACTCTCCCTGATGATGTGTGAGTCTTCTCAATTAAACCGTGTTCTTCTAAATCGGCCATCTCATTACGGATTGTCGCTGGACTAAAGTTAATTCCTCTCTTTTTAGCCAACGCCCGGGAACCGACAGGTTGAGCAGAGCGAATAAAATCATCAATAATGACCTGCAATATTAACAACTGGCGTTCTGTTAACATCACCATCACTCCTTTTAGCACTCATTAATCAGGAGTGCTAACACTTATAAATTAACAAATTCGCTTACATATGTCAATATTTGTGAGTTTTTTCTTAATCCAAAATCATATGAATAAACACAAAAAGCAACTAGCTTTTTGCCAATTGCCTTTTACAAATAGTGACCTATTTTATAAATTCTTGGAAAACGATATTTCCAAGAAATCTACCTTTTTCTGTTAAACGAATAAATTCATCATTTACTTCGATTAATTTTTCGTTTGTTAATTTTTCAATTTCATCATGATAATATTCAAATGGGTTAACGGAAAACTTTTCCTTAAATTTTTTCACAGACACACCAGCTGTTTTTCTTAATCCAAGAAACATTTCTTCTTCGATTTTGTCCTTTTTCGTTAACGTAATTTCTTCTCGTATAGCAAGTCCAGTCTCTTCAACTGCCTGAATATATTTATTAACCGGCCCAACATTTGATCTTCGCGCAGAACCTATATACCCGTGTGCTCCTGCACCAAGTCCATAATAGTTCTCATTGTCCCAATAAACGATATTATGTTTACTCTCATAGCCTTTTTTCGCATAGTTACTTATTTCGTATTGATGGTAACCATGATGATTCATATCATTCATAATCCGTTCATACATTGCTGCCTCGATATCTTCAGATGGCAAAGGAAGTTTCCCTTTTTTCATTAAATTATAAAAAATAGTTTTTGATTCGACAATCAATGAGTAGGCTGAGCAATGTTCCAGATTTAACCGAAAAAATTCCTCTAACGAGTGTCCGACATCCTCTAGTGTTTGGTTCGGTAATCCATACATGAGGTCAATACTAATATTTTCAAACCCGATTTTCCTCGCTTCCTCAACCGTTACATATACGTCTTTCGCTTTATGGCTACGACCAATTGCCTTAAGTAGATCATCATTAAATGATTGAACACCTAGACTCAAACGATTAACTCCATGATCTTTTAACACTTTTAGTTTTCCTGTTGTTAAATCTCCAGGATTGGCCTCAATGGAAAATTCAATATTTGGATCAAACTGAACAAAGGAATGTATAGATTGCATTAAATAGTCGAGCTGCTTTTCATTTAAAGCAGTTGGGGTACCTCCACCAATAAAAATAGTTTTAATTTTTTGAGGTGGATGTTGTTGGAAGGTCGTTTCCATTTCCCGATGTAACGCTTGCAAATATTCATCAACCGGCTGACCTTTTAAAAACACTTTATTAAAATCACAATAAAAACAAATATGTGTACAAAACGGAATATGAATATAAATCGATTCCGGCATAACAAATCACAACCTTAGAACACAAGAGTTTCCTCTTGTTATAAATTTTGAAACAGATGTCAGTTCTCTATGTTTCAATTTTGAACACAAAAGAAATAAGGGTTATAAAAATGAAGGCAGAAAGCCCTCGCGAGACTTCAGCGGGAATAGCGTGAGTCTTGAGACCCCGCAGCCATGCCTGCGAGGCGAGGAGGCTCAAGCCACGCCCGCGGAAAGCGAGCGAGGGGCAATCTGCCGTATAATTTTTTTTACTTTTTAATCTTCATCAAGTTTTAATACTGCCATGAATGCTTCTTGTGGGATTTCAACGGATCCAACTTGTTTCATCCGCTTCTTCCCTTCCTTTTGCTTCTCTAACAATTTACGTTTACGAGAAATGTCCCCACCGTAACATTTAGCAAGAACGTTTTTCCGCATCGCTTTTATCGTTGAGCGAGCAATAATTTTTTGACCAATTGCAGCCTGCACAGGTACTTCGAATTGTTGACGAGGAATTAATTCCTTTAACTTTTCAACAATTACTTTTCCTCGACTGTACGATGAATCTCTATGAACAATGAAACTTAGCGCATCGACTTTTTCACCGTTTAATAAAATATCCATCTTCACTAATCTGGATGGTTTATAGCCAATTAGTTCATAATCAAAGGAAGCATAACCCTTTGTATGAGATTTCAATTGGTCAAAGAAATCATAAACAATTTCTGCCAATGGAATTTCATAAATAATAGATACACGAGTTTCATCTAAATATTGCATATCGATAAAAATACCACGTTTGTTTTGACAGAGTTCCATTACAGCACCTACATAATCTTTCGGTGCCATAATCGATGCTTTTACATACGGCTCTTCAATACGGTCAATCTTTTGTGGATCAGGCATATTTGCCGGGTTATCCACTTCAACATCATTCCCATCCGTAGTATACACATGATAAATAACACTAGGTGCTGTTGTAATTAAGTCAATTTTAAATTCCCGTTCAATCCGTTCTTGGATAACGTCCATATGTAATAAACCTAAAAATCCACAACGGAAACCGAAACCTAGCGCTTGCGAAGTTTCTGGCTCAAATTGTAATGAAGCGTCATTTAATTGTAATTTCTCTAGAGCTTCACGTAAGTCATTATATTTGGATGTATCAATTGGATATAAACCGCAGAACACCATTGGATTTAACTTACGATATCCTGGTAACGGTTCATCAGCTGGATTATCTGCCAACGTTATCGTATCACCGACTTGTGTGTCACCAACATCTTTAATAGATGCAGTTAAATAACCTACATCACCGACTGTTAATTCTTCCTGTGGCGTATGTTTAGGTGTTTGTACACCAAGTTCAGTTACTTCAAACTCTTTTCCAGTTGCCATCATACGAATTTTATCGCCAACTTTCACGGTTCCATCGACGATTCGAATCATCGCTACTACACCACGATACGGGTCATAGGCAGAGTCAAAAATTAGAGCTTTTAATGGTGCATCAGGGTCACCTGTTGGCGGTGGTACTTTATCAACAATTTGCTCTAATATTTCCTCAATTCCAATTCCCGCTTTCGCAGAAGCAAGTACAGCATCACTAGCATCTAACCCGATAACATCCTCAACTTCTTGTCGAACACGCTCAGGCTCAGCGCTCGGTAAATCTATTTTATTAATAACAGGTACAATTTCTAAATCATTATCGAGTGCAAGATATACGTTCGCCAATGTTTGAGCTTCAATACCTTGGGCAGCGTCAACAACAAGGATTGCCCCTTCACATGCTGCAAGACTTCGAGAAACTTCATATGTAAAGTCGACGTGTCCTGGTGTATCAATCAAATGGAAAATATATTCCTCTCCATCTTTCGCCTTATACTTTAATTGCACCGCATTTAATTTAATTGTAATTCCACGTTCCCGCTCTAAATCCATTGAATCTAGCAACTGATCTTTCATTTCTCTATTTGACAATGCATTCGTTTTTTCTAAAATTCGATCAGCTAATGTAGATTTTCCATGGTCAATATGAGCGATAATTGAAAAATTGCGGATTTTTTCTTGTCGTATTAATTTTTCTTCACTATTCATAAATTCCGTTCACTCCTAAATCCTTGCAAAATCGCTAATTTTGATTATAACAGTACATTTTTTTATATTCAATCAAAACTCTATAATAGTATAATATCATCTTTTTTCTTTTCATGTTTTTCTGATTTTGTATCAATTTTTTACCATTTTCAGTTATATAAAAGAAAAAACTGTTTCAATGATGAATGACACCATTGAAACAGTTCTATACATTATAAGAAGAGCGAGGAAAATATAGTGCTAAAAAAGTTAGCCAATTTTTGGGCAATATCCGAAAAAACATTATAAGTATTAATTTCTTCAAAAACTTTTTTCTTCTCTTCGATATTATGACTAGAAATCTGTTCACCTAAAATACTCGTTTCGTACACCTCATCTTGCTTTTCTACCTCTATAATTTTTTCAAAACGACCATCATCATACCCTTTCATTTTATGTAAACCATTATTGGCCTCTAAAAATCCGAGTATAATACCAAAAAACAACACACTGATTAATAAAATCGTTTTTAAAAAGAATCGAACCATTTTTTATCACCCAATCACGACTATGGTAGACCACTTTTTTACACTATATGTTTCATTTAGTCGAAAAATACTAATTTTAATAGACAGAAAAATGAAAATAACTTTTAAAAGGTTGAAAAATTAGCACTATCTTCATCTAAACTTAAATGCAAAGCTTGATTTAATCCACTAGCGATTAAATTTGCCATCCGTTCAATAAAAACGTCGACCTCTTTCGGAGTGACCATTAAATTATGACCGGTTGGCGTTAATACTTCTCGGATCAATGCACGCTTTTCTTCTTCATCAAGGGTACCAACAATCCCCATAAACGTTTGCCTCTCTGATTCTCCTGGTAAATCTTCATCTGTGAATACCTTTTTCTCGCCAAAGGTTAAATTTGCTGGAGCTAAAGCACGGGACGGACGATTACCTTCTTTTAGTTCACGACCGAAATGTTTTAAAATATAATCAATGCTATCACTTACGATAGATACAGCATCGACAACTGTTGGAACCCCAATTGAAAAAACATCAACACCTAAAGTTTCTTTACTTAACTCTTTTCGTTTATTTCCTACTCCAGAACCTGGATGAATTCCAGTATCAGATATTTGAATCGTTGCATTAACTCTTTCTATTGAACGAGATGCTAAAGCATCGATGGCGATAATAAAGTCTGGTTTTGTTTTCTGAACAATCCCGAAGATAATATCACTCGTTTCAATTCCTGTTAAGCCCATAACTCCTGGAGAAATTGCACTTAATGGACGATAGCCTTGTTCGACCGTTTCCGGAGATAATTCAAATAAATGTCTTGTTACCACTAATTTTTCACAAACCATCGGACCGAGAGCATCAGGAGTTACATTCCAGTTCCCTAGTCCGACGACTAAACATTTAGCATCCTCATTAATATTGTGACTTTTTATAAAGCTTTTAAACTCTTTAGCAAAAATCGTTCTCGTTAATTCCTCTAGTTCACGGTTTTCTTGGCGGATTCCTTGACTCTCAATCGTTAAATATTTACCAGGTTTCTTTCCAACTATTTTTGACCCTTCTTCCGATATCGATACATCAACAATTTTTACACCTTGATCCGTTCTTTCTTTTACGATGACACCTTGAATTTCAGAAAGGTTTTGTTCATTTTTTTCTTGTTGTTCAACGGCCATTTCTCTTGCTTCAACGGCTAAATCCGTACGGATGGAAAATTTTTGTAAATCTTCTCCCTTAACCACAACGATCATCCTTTCTTGTTCATTAAGCAATTGGAAACTTTTATGTATTATTCCCGAATGATTTGTATTCAATCCATAATAGATTTTTGTGAGACCTATTGCATTCTTTGTCATCTTTTGATAGAATATCAGTTGTTCTTTAAGTTGAAATTTAGTCTGAAACCGTCTGGTCTGGCTTCACTAGGAGGTGAAAAGATTGGCAAATATTAAATCTGCAATCAAACGTATTAGAACTAACGAAGAAAGCCGTGTTCGTAACGCATCTGCCAAATCTGCTATGCGTACGGCTATGAAAAAAGTTGAATTAGCTGTAGCTAACAATAATGTTGATGAAGCAAAAGAAGCTTTAACTGTAGCTGTTCGTAAAATAGATAAAGCAGTGACAAAAGGTTTCTTACACAGAAACTCTGCTGCTCGTTACAAATCTCGTTTAGCTAAACAAGTTAACTCTTTAAACGCTTAATCTAAAAGTAAAAGAAAATTTGGTGTACTGCCAAATTTTCTTTTTTTTGCATAAAAAAAGAACGAGTCATTCACTCGTTCCATTAATTCCCTACTATTTCCCTATCATCCTTCGTAAGGAAGGTTAGGAAGAATAATTCCATCATTTTTTCTTTATTTCCGTATCCTGTTTTCATTTTATAATCTAAATCTGCTAAGTATTTAATCATATCGAGAATTCGTTTTTCATCAAATGACCTTGCTTTTGGAATTGCCAATTTTACCCGATACGGATGGACCTTAAGAATTCCAGAAATTTGTTTTTCACCGTATCCTTTATTTACTAACGTTTTAACTTCATAAAGGAATCTTACTTGACTCGCAATTACCGCTAATATTTTTATTGGTTCTTCGTTTTGTTTTAACAAACCATAAAATATTTCCAACGTTTTATTTAAATTTCTTTGCATCACTTGATCAACTAGTGCAAAAATATTATCCTCTAATGATTTTGCCACTAATAATTGAATCGTTTCTTCATCAATCGTTTGTTCTCCACTGTATAAAAACAACTTTTCCAATTCATTATGTAATAAAGTTAGATTAGGTCCAACATATTGATAAAGTAATTCAACGGCGTCGCTTGTAATTTCACTACCAATTTCAGAAACTTGATCATATATCCATTGTTTTATTTCTTTTTCAGAAAGACCTTTTGCTTGTAAAGTAACTGCTTGTTTTTTTAATGCCTTCGTTAATTTTTTCCGTTCATCTAATTTTTCATATGGAGCAATTAGAACCAATATTGTAGAAGGCACAGGATTTTCGATATAACTTTCCAAAGCCTTTAAATTATGTTCTACTTTATCCTTTCCCTTTTCCGATGTTAAAAATATCGGATGATAGGCGATTACAGTTTTACGTTCACCAAAAAAAGGAACCGTTTCACAATCTTCAAGTACCGTTTCTATTGGAGTTTCTTCTAAATCATAAATGGATAAATTAAACTCTGCTTCTTCTTCTTGAATTGATTCTTGTATAATTAAATCTTTTGTTTTATTTATTAAAAAGTTTTCGTCACCATACAATAAATAGATTGGTGAGAATTTTTTTTGTTTAAGTTCTTTCCATACTTTTGCAAACACGAATCTTTCGCCCCGTTCAATTTAGTTTTTCTTTTATCCTATGAAAAAAATAGGAAACTGTCAAAGAATCGAAAATTTTTAATTGTTAAGAAAGACATGTTAAAAGGGATAGTCGCCATTGACTATCCCTGTATATATTGAACGCTAGAATAAGTCCAATCTTACTCTAGCGGGACTACTTTCAGTTTTCCACCTACCCGATTACTTTATTTGTGTTAACGTTTGTCAATTTTAACCTTTCGAATATGTAGACTTTTTAAAATGTTTTGTTTATACTAAATTTATCAGGAGGGGTGGATATGAACGAATTTGAAAAAGATGTGCAATATAAAGGAAATGACTTTATCGATTCTGGAGTAGCCTTTGTTATTTCTTTTGGATTTTTTGCTACTATTTTCATCATTGCCACCGTCATTCAAGTAATCGCTTCATAAGATTCATTTGGAAAACAGACTGTAAAACCAGTCTGTTCTTTTTCTTTATATTATGTTGGAATGTGTCAAATGGTGACACTCTTTATTCTTCAAGCATTGTTGACAATTTTTCTATTTCAAATAAATAGAAATACGTAACTGCTCCATGCTTATCGGTACGAAAGGTTTTAATTTTATAATCCTTTAAACGATCAATTACTTCTTGATGAGGATGCCCATAACGGTTATTTTCTCCAGCAGAAATGACGGCAATCTCAGGTTGAATCGCATTTAAAAATGGTTCTGTTGTTGATGTATTTGAACCATGATGCCCTGCTTTTAAAATATCCACTTGTAAATTTGGATACTTTTGAATTAATAACTCCTCTCCCTCTTTTTCAAGATCACCGGTAAACAACCATTTTTTCTTTCCTAATTTAGCGTAAACAACGATTGAAGCGTTATTACTCGCTTTCATATTTTTTTCTGGTGCAAGAATATAAAACTGATTCTTACCCTTTGTCCAATACATTCCATCAAAAGCATACGTTACCTTTGTATTATTTTCTTTCGCTAATTTAATAACCTCTTGTTCAGCAATAGATTTTTCCATTGTTTGCCCTACAACAAGTTCACCAATATGGAAATGGTTAAATAAAGCCGCACTCGAACCGACATGGTCAATATCCCCATGCGTTAAGATAAGCCTATCTAGTTTTGTAATTCCTTTACTTTTTAAAAAAGGAACTACGATAGATTCACCTGGGTCAAATGGTTTCTCCCGCTTTTCCCAATCTTCTTGCGGAAATTGAAGAACTCCACCTGTGTCAATTAAATAATTCCCTTTGTTTAAAGGCATGCGAATAAAAATACAATCCCCTTGTCCCACATCAATAATTGTAACTTCTCCTACTGGAGAAAATTTTACAAATAAAATTTGCAAGATAAATGGACAGAGAAAAATCGTAAGCAATAACAACTTTTTCTTTGCAAACTTATCTTTTTCATAGAAGATAAAACAAATAATGATGCTAATAAAAAAGAGTATAAAGATGGAGGTTGGAGGTTTGCCTAACACGATTGTAAACAAATCAAAGCCATTCATCCAAACCGCAAAATCGTTCGGATACTCTAGCAACACTGTAAGTATCGATACAAACAAACCACTCAACTTTGGAAATAATAGGATTATGATATAAGTTAGAAAGCTTAACGGGAGAATGAAAATTGAATAAAGTGGAACGTAAATGATGTTGAGAAGAAAACTTATGAGAGAAAACTCATAAAAACTCGTTAAAAGGATTGGTAAAGATACAATTTGGGAGATTAAAGATATTGCTATACCACTTTTTAAGAAACCATGTATCTCTTGTAAAATTGCTCGTGAAAGAAGTAAACCTGCAGTTACTGTATACGAAAGTTGAAAGCCAACATGATAAATAATAAAAGGATTAATCAATATAAAAATAATAAATGAGATTGATAATGCATCTAGTGAATTTAAAATCATTCGCCATTTTGATAAAAATAAAATGAGCCATGCCATAAAAACGGAGCGAGTTACAGATGGAGCAGCACCGCCTAAAACAGCATATATTGGTAGAAACAATAGAAGAATCAGACGAACACGTTCCCTCGTAATGCCAAACTTTAATAAAACATAATATAAACAAGCAATAATTATACCAACATGTAGCCCAGAAATAGCTAATAAATGGGATAAACCTAGTTTTTGATACGCTTCTTCAACGGATTGATCCATATTTTCATCATGTCCGAATAGTAACGCATTTATAAAGGGCGCAATATGTTCTGGAAAGTGTAGGTTGATACTTTCTATGCCACTTCTTCGAAAATCTAATAGTTTTTGATACAAAGTTTTATCTTGTAAAAAGCAGTTTGATATTCGTTCAACCTTTAACAAATAATAGATCTTTTGCGTTTGTAAAAATTGTCGATAATTAAATGCGTTTGGATTCCTCGGTTCAGGTGGTAATTCAAAAATCCCTTGAACTTGACAATAAACACCTGGCTCAAGCATATGTTGAAGTCTATCTTTTTCATCTTTCGTTTTCATATAGTAGGTAAATGCAAGCTTTTCACCTTGTTGTCTAACTACTGTTCCACTTAATTTATTCCCATCAAATTTAGGATAATCGGCAAATTGAATAAATAATGCTTGTACCTCTTCTGGTGGTGGAGGTATTTCTTTTTCAAATCGCCAATGAAAGCAGAAAAACATAAGGAAAAAGCTTGCAAGCACAATGTAAAAAGATTTTTGTAGTTTACGATGTATAATATAAAAAAATAATAACGCCACAAGTATACCTAATAGAAAATGGTGGTATGTCAAAAAAGAAACAATCGTGGCTATGCTGATGTAAACAAAAACACCAGGAAATATACCACTACACACCCTTTCTACTTATTTATTGACTACATTAAAATTAAAAATAGATTTATCAAAAGGTACTTTTTCTACTTTTACTTTTGCCTGTTCTAGTAATTCCATTGCGTATGAATCATTTTTATAATCCTCTGCATAATAAATTACTTTTATCCCCGATTGAATAATTGACTTTGTACATTGTAAACACGGAAAATGAGTCACATAAATTTCTGCACCCTCTGTTGGTACACCAAACTTTGCACATTGTAAAAGAGCATTCATTTCCGCATGAATTGTTCGAACACAATGATTGTCAATAACATAACAACCTTTATCGATACAATGATCACCACCAGCTATCGAGCCGTTATAACCTCCTGCTATAATACGTTTATCACGGACAATTGTTGCTCCGACTGATAATCTTGTACAAGTACTTCTTGATGATAGTAGAAAACTTTGTGCCATAAAATATTGATCCCATTCAATTCTTTTCATTGCTTGTCCCTCATTTCTAGTAAACGAATATTCTGTATAAATATAGTGTAGGCAAAGCGATTAATTTTCGTCAATAACATTTTTAAACTTTATTGAACAGTTATAGAATTCTTTAATTTTTCAAAGGTCTTTTCACCGATACCTGAAATATTCATTATATCTTCTATCATCTTAAAGGGTCCATTTGTTTCTCGATACTCAATAATAGCCTCTGCTTTACTCGGACCAATTCCGGGCAATGTTTGCAACAATGTCGAATCTGCTTGATTAATGTTTACCTTACCGTCAGAACTTGCCTCATTTCCTGACTGTTGTGGTTGAAAAAAACTTGCAACTTGATCCATAACATTTGAATCTTCCCCTACTTTCGGAACATAAATTACCATTTCATCCGCTACTTTTTGAGATAAGTTTATTTTCGTTTGATCTGCATCATCTAAAAAACCACCGGCACGATTAATTAAATCAATCACCCGCTCCCCTTCTTGAGCCGTGTAAACTCCTGGTTTTTGAACCGCTCCTTTTAAATCGACTTTTATTATAATTGGTTGCTCCACAATTTTATCATCATTACTATCAACTTGTTGGCGAATTTCTTCTTCATTTTCTACAAATATTTCTTCCTCTAACATTTGAATCGTATCATCCGGTGCATCATTTACTAAATAATAAATAAAAACCCCTAAAATAATGGCACCAATTAAAAAATATTGCTTTTTCTCCATAATCCATTGAATCATTTTTTTCTCCTTAGTCATAATACATTCATTCCTTTCATAAAGTTATATGAAATGCTTAGGAAAAGGAGGGAAAAAATGCACATCGGAATTATTGGAACTGGAAATATGGGAACAATCTTAACAGAAGCGATTATTGATAGCCAGGCTGCCCCTCAAGAGCATATACACATAACAAACCGAACGATTGAAAAAGCATTACAAATCAAAGCGAACTACCCGAACATTCATGTAGAAGAAACAGTTGAAGAAGTCGTCTCCAATAGTGAGATGATTTTTATTTGTGTAAAACCAATGGACATTTATCCCCTTCTCATTAAAACGAGCCACTTACTTAAAAAAGATAAATGCACTATATCTATTACAAGCCCCTTTTCTGTCGAACAATTAGAAAGCATTGTTCAATGTTCTTGTATGCGAGTAATTCCAAGTATTACAAATCGGGCTTTATCAGGTGTTTGTTTAGTAACATATGGGACTAACTGTTCGGATCATTGGAAACAGAAAGTTAATAGTTTTCTATCTTACATTGGAAACCCCATTGAAATTGAACAACAATACACGAGAGTGGCGTCCGATATTGTTAGCTGCGGACCAGCCTTTTTTAGTTTTTTAACGCAAAAATTTATTGATGCTGCTGTAAAAGAAACGGGAATAAATAAAGATCTTGCGACACAATTAGCACAAGAAATGCTAGTTGGCATGGGTACATTAATAAAAAAGGGACATTACTCTTTACCTACGTTACAGGAAAAGGTATGCGTAAAAGGAGGAGTGACAGGAAAAGGTATTGAGGTTTTAGATAATAGTCAAATCGAAGATACATTTCGTACTGTATTTAATGTGACACAAAGGAAATTTGCTGAGGATCAAAAAATGATAAATAACCAATTTAATTTCTTTGGCAAATAAATACATTCGACATAAACCGAAAAAATCCTTCATTTTTTCGGTGTTTTATATAAAACTTTTTTATTAAAAAAGGGTGACTTCACAACAATACAGTGCTAGAAGCGTATCGTGTGAGTCAACCCTTTATTTTTTTAATGTAAAAAAGATACGTTCATGTTCATCATTAACACGTTCATCCGTAAAATCTCCGGTAATTGCCAGCGTTTTAAAGCCTACTTTTTCTAACCACTCTTTATATTGAGATGGTTCAAACGTTCTTTGCTTATGTAATTCATCATAACGATCATATTGATTCGTTTCTTCGTCATAAACAAAGAACGTCAATTCATGTTCAACTGATAATTTATGTTCTCCCGGAAAACTATTCCAAATATAAGAGATTTCATCCCCATTATAAGCAAAAGTATTATTCTTAAAAACACAATTCATTTTATATGGGGAATGGACATCAAATAAAAACAAGCCACCTTCTCGTAAAGCTCCGTAAACCCGCTCAAAAGTATTTCGAACTTGCTCTTCGCTCGTTAAATAATTTAATGAATCGCAAAATATGACAACCGCATCAAAGCCTTCCAGTCCATCTAACTGGGACATATCCTGTAAATAAAAAGAAATTTGCAATCCTTTTTGGAAAGCTTTACTTTGAGCAACGGATAGCATTTCCTCGGAAAGGTCCACACCTACAACATCATATCCGCGTTCAAATAAACGCAGTGTAACCTCTCCAGTTCCACAGGCTAAGTCCATCACTTTTTTCGCTTCTGGAAGGTATTTATTTTTTTGTTGTTCGAAAAAATTTAGCCACTGGTCATAAGGTGCCTCATCCATTAATTCATCGTATAGGGAAGAAAAATATTTATAACTCATTGGCGATTTCACTTAACACATCCTCAGTAGGAGCGTCTCCCCATAACCGTTCTAAATTGTAATAGTTTCTTTCATCGCGATGGAATACATGAACGACTACATCACCTAAATCAACCAAAACCCAGCGAGCCTCATCAAAACCTTCCAGTCGCTTTACTTCATAACCATTTTCAACGGCTTGATCTTTAATTTCTCTTGCAATTGCCTGTACTTGTTTATCAGAATTACCGTGACAAATAACAAAATAATCAGCAATCAAGGAAATGCCTTTCATATTTAATGTAATGATGTCCTCTGCCTTTTTGTCATCCGCTGCTTTTACAGCTGTTAATAACAGTTCGCGATTGGTCATATACTGTTTTATTCCTCCTTCATTTTAATAAAATAATTATATGTATAAAGTGTATCTGGATAAATTGTAGCATTTTTCTTTGTTAAATATATGATGGTATTTTTCAAAGATTGTAAAATCGCTCCATCTAAATTTGTTTTAACGAGATCTCGTACTTGTTCTACTCCAGGAAAATTGCGATTTGGTTCAATATAGTCAGCGATAAAAATAATTTTTTCTAGCAATGTCATATTTGGACGTCCTGTTGTATGATAGGTTATTGCATTTAAAATATCTACATCTTCAATCCCCACTTCAGTTTTGACTAGATAGGAGCCAACGGGGGCATGCCATAATTCAGGATGGAAATCCAGTAATTCCTTTGGCATCTTTTGTTCTATTATTATGCTTTTCATCTCATTTTCGGGACGGTATTTGGCATAATCATGAAAAATTGCAGCCAATTCTGCTTTTTTTTCATCATAACCGTATTTTTTGGCTAAATCAACCGCTGTCTCCATTACACCAATCGTATGTATATATCGCTTTTCTGTCAAATGTGGCTTCACAATGGACAAAGCTTTATCTTTTTCCATACAAACCATTCTCCTCAATATATTGAATTATACGATCTTTCAATAAGTACTTCACCGATTCCCCGTTTCCAATTTTTTGTCGGATGACAGAAGAAGATAAATGAATTTCTGGTATATCAACAAATTTTACAGGATATTCTGTTTTTCCCTCATAGGTTGGGCGGTGGACAGCAATAAATTGAACGATTTCCATTAATTCATCGATCCTATGCCATTTTGGTAAATAATCGACCATATCTCCACCAATTAAAAAAAAGAATTGATGATCAGGTTCCTTTTCTTTCAAGATTACCATCGTATCATATGTATATGACTTTTCCTTCCGTTCTAATTCAATTGTTTCGATTTTAAACCGATCATGACCCTCAATTGCTAATTCCAACATATGTAAACGGTCTTTAACGGTCGTATTTGTTTGTTTTTCTTTATGTGGCGGGATGTAATTTGGCATAAAACGAATTTCATCTAAACCACAATGATGAAGGACTTGATCGGCGATGATTAAATGTCCGATATGGGGCGGGTCAAAAGTTCCACCTAATATCCCAATTTTTTTCATATTAACCATCCTATTATGGTAATTCGATTGTTTTGTTTTCTTTCGATTCTTTATATAAAACGATTGTGTTACCGATAATTTGTACAAGCTCTGCCTTCGTACCTTGGATTAATTTTTCTGCAACAGTTGCTTTATCTTCTTCGCAGTTTTGTAAAACACTCACTTTTAAAAGCTCCCGTGCTTCAAGGGCATCTGCAATTTGCCCAATCATATTTTCATTGACGCCACCTTTTCCGACTTGAAAAATCGGGTTTAAATGATGTGCGAGTGATCGTAAATATCGTTTTTGTTTACCTGTTAACATTTTATCTTACTCCTTCTAGTTGTTTCAACATTAACTCTCTTGCTGTATCGATTGGCGGCCGTTTATTCGTCCAAATTTCAAAAGCTAGGGCTGCTTGATATAATAACATATTTACTCCATTGAACGTTAAAGCACCTTTTTCTTTTGCTTCTTGTAAAAACTTCGTCTCATTCGGTGTATAAATGATATCTGAAGCTATCTTCCCATTACCTTGTAAATTTTCTAATGAAATAGGAGAGGCGTTCGTATTAGGTGACATGCCAACAGAAGTTGTTTGTATTAAAATATCAAATTCATTAATTTTTCCTTCCACTTCTGGTAAAGAGTAAACACGACTTTCTTCACCTAAAATACGATTAGACGCTTTAATGAGTTCCTCAGCCTTATTTAACGAACGATTACAAATATCAATTGATTTCACATTATTATTCACTAAGGCATAATAAATCGCTTTAGCAGCCCCACCTGCGCCAATAATAAGTGTTTTTTTATTATGGAAAGTTGGGTCTTTTTGTTTTAAGGAAAGGATATAACCTTCTGCATCCGTGTTATAACCAATTAATTTTCCTTTTTCAACTTTTACTGTATTCACAGCGCCAATTTTTCGGGCCGTTTCATCGATTTCATCCAATAAAGGAATAATATCCTCCTTATGGGGAACTGTGACGTTAAACCCTGAAACCCCAATATTAAGTAACTTCTTAACACCTTCATTTAACATGCCCTTTTTTATATAGAATTTTTTATATTTCCCTTGAACTCCTGTTATACGAAAAAATTCTTCATGTATAACAGGTGATAAAGAATGTTCAACTGGATCGCCAATAACACCTAATAACAAACGAATCTCCTCCCCTATTTAGTTATAAATTAAATAAGTGAATCTCGAACAAATACTTTTACCCCCTTCGGTACATATGCAGCGACTACTACTCCACCTTCTGGTATCATCACCCAACCTAGACCTGAAAAGACAATATCTTTCTTTCCTTCTCTAATAGAAAATTCTTGTCGGACAAGTTCAGGGAAATTTCCTAATTCATCTTTTCTTGGCGGACTCAGCATTTCCCCAACATGGGTTTCATATAAATCATCAGCCTTTTCTAACTTCGTCCGATGAATATGCAATTCATTTGATAAATAACATACAAAGGATGAACGTTCACCTTTAATAAAATCAAATCGAGCAAGACCACCAAAGAATAGTGTTTGTTGTTCGTTAAGTTGGTATACTTTCGGTTTAATCTCTTTTTTTGGTGTAATTACTTTTAAATCTTTTTTATTAACGAAATGGGCCATTTGGTGATGGTTAATAATTCCTGGTGTATCATAGATTGCTTGTCCATCATCTAATGGAATTTCAATCATATCGAGCGTTGTACCTGGAAAATAAGATGTTGTAATAATATCATATTCTCCAGTCACTTCTTTAATAATTCGATTAATAAACGTTGATTTTCCGACATTTGTACAGCCAATCACATATACATCTTGATCGTTACGGTATTGTTCAATTAAGTCCATTACTTCTTTAATATGGATTCCCTTTTCAGCACTTACTAAGGCAACATCAATAGGTTTTAAACCTAATTCTCGTGCTTGCTGCCTTAACCAATGTTTCATTCGGTTATGTTTAACTGACTTCGGCAATAAGTCGACTTTATTTCCGACTAAAAGGACATCATTCCCACCAGTAAAGCGATGGATACCTGGTAGCCAACTACCGTTAAAATCAAAAATATCAACGATTTTAACGATTAATCCTTTTGCTTCGCCAACTCCATTTAAAATTTTTAAAAAATCATCATCTGTAAGTTCAACGTCTTGGACTTCATTATAATGTTTTAGACGAAAACAACGGCGACAAATAACTTCTTCCTTATCTAATGAGGATTTTGGCGCATAACCTAGTTTTGATGGATCTTCCGTTTGGATTGTTGCACCACAACCAATACAAATAATTTTCTCATCATTTTCCACTACGCTGTCCCTCCCATTCTAGCAAGCCTTTTTTGTTAAACCATTTTAAGATGCGTCGTTCAATCATTCGATTAAACTTTGTAATCGTACTATCTGTATGTGTTACGGGGACGACAAGCACTGTATGAAAACCGGCCCTATTTCCACCTAATACATCCGTTAACAATTGATCGCCTACAACAATCGTTTCGTCTTTTGGTAGTCCCAACATTTGTAAAGCTTGTTTATATGCTTTTATCCGCGGTTTCCTTGCATTAAAAATATACGGAATGTTTAATGGTTGTGAAAACTTATTTACACGTGTTTCATTATTATTTGATACAATAACGACCTTAATCCCGTGTTTTTTTAAGATTGAGAACCATTCTACTAGCTCAGGTGTAGCTAGTGGCCTGTCCCATTCTACTAAAGTGTTATCTAAATCTGTAATAATCCCTTTAATATCACGTTCTTTTAAAAATTCCGGCGTAATCTCAAAGATATTTTTCACATAGTCATTTGGTAAAAATTTTTTTAACATGTTGCACCTCTATAAATTATTCAACGTCATTCATCATACTGAAAAAAGACAACTTTTTCAAAGGTTTCTTCGTTATATAACACTATATTATTTTTATTCGATCATTTCATCAAGGTTATGTAGTAAATGCAGCAAAATATTAGCGAATGCAAAAACTTTACGATTCGACATAAGCACCAACGAATTGACACAATCGAAAAAACTTTTCGACAAATTCGGTCATTTTCTACAGTTGTGGATTACTTTATGCACATTTTACACATTGATATAATACACTTTTTGACATTTTTTAACAACATTTCCACAAGTTATCCACCTCCTTTTGTGGATAACCGGAACAGTTGTTCTATTTTTATATATTTGTTAAAGTTAAGAATGAAAAAACACAAAAGATAATTATATGTTTGTATCTAAAAAAATATTCAGGAGGTGAAGGTGAAAGCCGAAAAAAATGGAAAAACTATCAGATGAATTATTAATTGAGTCATACTTTAAAGCTATCGAATTGAAATTATCTCCTGAGTTTATTCGCCTCATCGAAAAAGAAATCGAACGTCGATCCATTACCCACAAAATAAAAACTTTTTCTTAATAAAAATTTTCCCGTATTTTTTGAACAGGCTGATCCTCACCGTTATAAAGGACAGCCCTTTATTTTTTTCTATAAAAAAATAGAAAGTAAAACAAATTGTTCTACTCTCCATTAATCAAATTAACTACTATTATTCTTTTTCTCCCGTTCTGCACGATAAAATTCATGGAACATTTTCATCAACGCTCGCTTTTCAATGCGTGAAACATAACTTCTCGATATTCCTAACTCTTTAGCCAATTCTCTTTGCGTTTTTTCTTTTTGCATTCCTAAACCGAACCGACCAATAATTACTTCTTTTTCCCGTTTATCTAACACATTAATATACTTTTTAACCTTTTCCAATTCCATGTTTAATTGAATTGTATCGATTACATCTTCTGAATCGGATTTTAAAACATCAATTAAACTAATTTCATTTCCCTCTTTATCTTGACCAATTGGGTCATGTAAAGAAACATCTTTTTTCGTCTTTTTAAGCGCTCTTAAATGCATTAATATTTCATTTTCTATACATCGTGCTGCGTATGTAGCTAGTTTTGTTCCTTTACCTTCTGAAAAGCTTTCAATTGCCTTAATTAAACCAATCGTTCCAATGGAAATTAAATCCTCTTGATCCTCACCTGTATTTTCAAACTTTTTCACGATATGGGCAACTAAACGTAAATTATGTTCAATTAATAAATTTCGAGCTTCCGGGTCCCCTTCAGCCATCCGTTTTAAATATTTTTTCTCATCTTCGGGTGAAAGCGGTTGGGGAAAGGCGTTATTTTTAACATACGAGACTAAAAATACGAGTTCTTTAAAAAACAACGTTATTGCTGATAAAAGTCCAGACACATGTACACACCTCCATAGGAATATCCGCAAATGCCTATAAACTATACATATGTTGTAGATGTGTAAAATGTGCCTGTCCTGTTATTTTAAAAAATATTTATCGATCTTCGTCCATTTCCATTAACTTTTTTTGATACTTATTCGCACGATGGAGAAACATAAAGGCTAATGTTATTAAGACAACAATAATTGCTATTAAATACCAAATATGTTCAGTAATACTTGAAAAACCTTTAATAATGATACCGATGTATATAAATACACAAAGAGCGATAAGAACGGTTGAAAATCTACGAAAATCTTCTACTAATTCTTTCAACTTTCTTTCCTTACGCATGTTCGTCCCCACCTGAATAATAAATTTATATGTTAATAGAATAACATGGATCAATAACAAATTGTCTATGTAATTTTAGGTAAAAAAATAGGACTGTCATATGACAGCCCATTACAATTTTAATTTAATTTTTCTACGATTGAGACTACGAGTTTCGCTGAGTTTTTCGCAGCGGTTTCTAAAAATTGATCGAAGCTAATATCTGAATCTTTTCCCGCGATGTCTGATAAGGAACGGATAATAACAAATGGAGTTCCATATTGATAAGCTACTTGGGCAATAGCTGCAGCTTCCATTTCAACTGCTTCTATTGCAGGAAACTTAGTTCTTACATCATTTACCCGAACAGGATCGCTCATAAATGAGTCTCCTGATGCAATTAAACCAGTTAATATTTTCATATCATTAAGTTCTTTAGCAGCTTCCTCCGCTACTTTCACTAGTTTTTCATCCGCAGGATATGTAGCTGGCATTTGCGGCACTTGTCCGTATTTATAGCCAAATGCTGTAGCGTCAACATCATGGTGACAAACTTCATTAGAAATAACTAAATCACCGACATTTAACTCAGGATTAAATCCACCAGCAGATCCTGTATTTATGATTACATCCGGTTGATATCGTTCCATTAAAATGGTCGTTGACATTGCTGCATTTACTTTTCCAATACCTGATTTTAATAAAACAACATCTTTACCGTGTAACGTTCCGGATGTAAATTCACTATTCGCGATTACTTCTGTTTTTGCATATACTATTTGGTCCCGTAAAATGGTTACTTCTTCTTCCATTGCCCCAATAATTGCGATTTTCATTGAATTCTCTCCTATTATCTCTCTATATTTTTAAGCTTTTCAACTTTCGTTGGTTTCCAACCTTCGCCATCAACCCAATCTAAATACACTCGATAAATTTTACTTTTATCTTTTGTTGAAATTGTACCGATAACATTTTGATTCGGTATACCACCGTTACCGACCCACCAAACAGTCATATTATCAACTGTAACACCAGTTGCATATTCCATCGCTTTTTCCATTTCTTCGCGATCTGTAGTTCCTTTATCATAAGAAGATATATGTTCACCTGTTTGCACAGTGCCGATTGGTTCCCAGTTTGGATTGATAATGACTTGCTCTACATTCGGATCGTCACTTTCTTCATATATAACTTCTGCTTCTTCAGTCTCTTCTTCTTCATTCACTTTTTCAGTTTCACCATCTTCACTGTCTTCATCATTTTCATCAGTGACTTCTGAAGTAGACTCAACTTCTGAATCATCCGTCTGTGTAATGTTTTCCTCTTCATTTACCTCTTCTGATTGGTTCTCCTCTCCTGTTGCCACTGTATCATTATCACGCAACAAATTTACGCCAACAATGACAATGAGAATAAAAACAATACCAATCAAAATATTAAGGACAAAATTTTCTTTTCTCTTTTTAGAATGCCTTTCTATTCGGCTTTTTCGATTATTTTGATTGGCCATTAGAACGTTCCCCCATTCATTTGAAAGTAGACACCTTTAATAATTATGAGCGAACTTATGTTAAAATGTACAGTTAATTTTCTATAACAATATTTTTACAATGACGGATCAATTTGTCAAAGATTAAATGAATTAATAGACAGACTATTTTACTATTTCATTTATTGATCCATTTCATATAAAAATTTTACCATATCTTTATATAACGGTGTTGCCCATCCTTCTCCTTCAGTGACGTCTAAATTTACGACCGTCATTGCGTATTTCGGTTTTTCATAAGGAAAATATCCGACAAACCAGCGGTTCAATAATTCGTTACCATTCTCATCTTTTCGATGGGTTTCAGCAGTACCAGATTTTCCAGCTACGGTATAAGGCAAATTATTTAAAGACTTACCCGTTCCCCTTTCATTAGTAACAACTTCACGTAAAAGTTGTTGGAGTTTGCTAGCAGTATACGAGGAAATATGGTCTCCTTCAAGTTTTTTAATAGGAAAAGTGTATAAATCTGTACCATTGTTATATTGAATACTTTCAACAGCCCTTACCATCTTCTTTTCCCCACCTCGGGCAATTGTCGCCATCATATTTGTTGCCGCAAGCGGTGTAATTCGTACACTTTGTTGACCAATTCCCGTTTGTGCATTCAACTTTGAATCCTTTCGCTCGACATCATCTAAATAAACGTAGCCTTTTTCTTCATCGGATAACTGTTTAAAATCTTCAAAATGATATATATCACCTTGCCACCCATTAATCTCATTTAAACCTAACAATTGTGCATATGTTTCGATTATCGTTTCATCTTTTTCCGTTAATTCCATCGCTAATGTAGCGAATGTATTATTACAACTGGCTGCAAAACTATCTTTAAAATTTAACATCCCATGGTCATATTGTTGGTCCACTTCTCCATGAATCGTTACACTACAATTAAACATCCGTTCAGGACTTATTAGCTGATGATCAATACTTGCAGCAGCAATAACTGTTTTAAAAACAGAACCAGGTATATGGGCAGTATGCATCATATTTTTAATCCCGTTATTAGCATAAGGATCAGTTATATCGATAGCTGGACGAGAAACTGAAGCTAAGATAGAATTTGTTTCGATATCAAGTAAAATTAGCCCTCCTATTTTAATATTATGTTTATCTACTAATTCCTCTGCCTTTGTTTGAATGTCGTAATCAATCGTTGTTTGAATTTTTACAGGGTAAAAAGGATTCGACTGTGTAACATACTTCACATCGATACCAAATAGAGGCGCTCCACGACCATCTACATGATAAATTAGTTTCGTACTTTCCTCTTGTAATAAAAACTCATCAAAACTTTTCTGTAACCCCGAAATTCCTATCATCGTAGAAACCGGTATATCCTTATCGGGATAACGTTTTTTTAATTCTTCAGGGTTTTCTCCGAGAACACCGATTAATTGGGCAGCCGGTGTAATTTTTCGATCAAAATGCTTTTCAACGGCAAAAACTCCGGGAATTTCCAATTGATTAATCGCATTCATCTGTTCCTGTGTTAATACAATGGGATTTGGTTCACCAAACATAACTGGACCTTCTGCATCTTCTAAGGAATGTAAAATATCGGATGAAGGAACATTAATAATTTTTGCAAGTTCTTCAACGTCCCATTCCATATGATTTAAAAACGGAAATAAAACTAAAGTCGGAATCGCTTCATGGGTAAGAGGGACCATATTACGATCATAAAATTTCCCTCTACCATTATCAATGACGACTTGTTGAGAACGTTGCTTCACACTTTCCGCTATTAAATCTATATTACGATGTGAAAAACTTTTCGTATCATATAACTGAATTTGAATTAGTCTAAAAATCATAATTGCAATACCAACAATTATACCAATACCAATACGAATAATACGTTTTTGGACCATCAGTCTTCCCTCCCCATTCCCATTGTTGACGTGAGGGAGTCATTTTAGTCCAAATCATAAAAATTGTTTACATATAAAAAGGACTGAATCACAAGTAAATTCACTGTGTTTCAGTCCGATTATTTTTCTTAATTTTAATCGATCCATTATTAGTTCATAATACGTATAATTGCAAAAACTAATTATTGGATACCTACAATTTTAACAACCATTTCTCCACCTGGAGTTTGTACAGTAACTTGTTCACCGACTTTACGTCCAATTAAGCTTTTCGCAATTGGAGAATCGTTTGAAATTTTACCTTCAAATGGATCAGCTTCTGCACTACCTACAATTGTGTAAGTTTCTTCTTCCCCATCTGGTAATTCAACAAATGTAACTGACTTTCCTAAAGTTACTGTATCTTTATTGTTTTCATCTTCTTCAATAATAACTGCATTACGAATCATTTTTTCTAAAGTTGCGATACGACCTTCAACAAACGCTTGCTCATCCTTAGCGGAATCATATTCAGAGTTTTCGGATAAATCACCGAAACTACGCGCAATTTTAATACGCTCGACAACTTCTTTTCTTTTCGTTGTTTTTAAATATTCTAATTCTTGTTCTAATTTTTGTTTCCCTTCCAATGTCATTGGATATTGTTTTTCTTGTGCCACTATAGTCCACTCCTTAACATTTAATCCCGTCGAAAACAATTCATTTTATTTTTGAACGCTCCTTTTGAACGGGTATATTCTTTAATCATTTATGATATTTTGTCATAAAAATGACTTTTGCTCAATAATTGAATGAATTTTTGTAACAATTAAATCAATCGCCACGACATTACTACCACCTTCAGGAATGATAATGTCAGCATATCGTTTCGTTGGTTCGATAAATTGATTATGCATCGGCCTTACTACGGATACATATTGATCAATAACGGAATCCATCGTACGGCCACGTTCTTCGGTATCTCTAAGTAAACGTCGAATGATGCGTAAATCTGCATCTGTATCTACATAAAGTTTTATATCCATTAAATTACGTAATCTTTCATCTTCTAATACTAAAATACCTTCTAAAATGATTACATCTTTCGGTTCAATATGAATGACTTCCTTTGAACGAGTATGAACAGTGTAATCATAAACCGGTATGTCAATTGGTTCATAATTTAATAATTGTTGAAGATGTTCAATTAAGTAATCATTATCAAAGGCAAAGGGATGATCATAATTCGTTTTTAAACGTTCTTCAAACGGTTTATCACTTTGATCTTTATAATAGGCATCTTGTTCAATCAAAACAATCGAGTCTTCACCAAAATGATTTACAATCGCTCGTGTTACACTTGTTTTTCCTGAACCGGACCCGCCTGCAATTCCAATAAGCACGGGTTTTTTCCGCATCTTAGTTCTCCTTTCGCATCATGTTGTAACGGTATACTGGTTGATCGACACGGAATTTTACAATTTGTAATGGATGTCTTGCCGCATCAATTTCATTTCCTTTTTCATCAAAGATTTTATCTACTACCATTGTGAAGTTCTCAATTTCTGGTCCGAAAAATTCAACTTCATCACCTGGTTTGAAATAGTTTCTTTGTTGCAATGTAACCATTTTACTTTCTTCATCATAATCAAGTACCATTCCCGCAAATTCGTGGGATGTTTTATGACTATGATTTTTAAATAGTTGTTCATTTACACCAGGAAATTCTTTGAAAAATCCTTCTGCTGTATCACGGTTCGCACATTTTGCAAGTTCAGTTAACCATTCATCTTTAAAGACAAAGTTCTCAGGATCTGCACAGTACGCATCAATTACTTTACGATATACACTGACTACCGTTGCTATATAGTGGATTGATTTCATACGTCCTTCAATTTTCAAACTATCAACGCCAAGTTCTATAATTTCTGGAACGTGTTTGATTAAATTCATATCCTTAGAACTCATTGTAAATGGTGTGTTTTCCGTACTTAATGGAATGAAGTTTTTATCATCCGTATTTTGGAACATATCATAGTTCCAACGACAACTATGACAACAGCCACCACGGTTCGAATCACGCGCAGTCATATGGTTACTTAGTACACATCGACCAGAGTAGGCAATACACATCGCACCGTGTACGAAAATTTCCACTTCAATATCAACTTTTTCTTTAATTTCACGAATTTCTTCGGCACTCGTTTCACGAGCTAATACGACCCGTTCTAATCCTTCTTCTTTCCAATATTGCGCAGCTTTCCAGTTTGATAAGGATTGTTGTGTACTTAAATGTCGTTCTAATTTTGGTGCTACTCGTTTACATGTTTCAATGATTAACGGATCCGCAACGATAATACCTGTAACACCAGCATCCTCTAATGCTTTTAAATATTCTTCTAAACCATCAATATTTTCGTTATGGGCGATAATGTTTGTTGTACCATATACTTTCGCACCATGTTTTTTCGCAAATTCAACACCTTCACGAATTTCATCAATGGTAAAGTTATCGGCATTTGCTCGTAGTGAATATTCTTCACCACCAAGATACACAGCATCCGCACCATAATGAATCGCAATTTTTAGTTTTTCTAGATTTCCAGCTGGAGCAAGTAACTCAGGTTTTTTTACAATTACACGTTTTCCATCTCTAATTTCTGAAATACGATCGAATACTTCAACCATTTAGATCTCCTCCTTAATAAACCGTTTCTTTGAAGAAAAATCCTGTATCTAATGGTCGACTTTCTGGTTGAATTTCTTCTATTCTTTCCAACAATTCATCAGCTATATCTTCATATTCATCGACATCTGTTACACATAAATCTATTGCTTTTCGATATAATTTCGTAACTTCAATTAAGTATTCCGGTGATTTCAATATACCGTCGATTTTAAAGCAATCAATACCAGCTTCTACTAGCTCTTGCAGTTCATCTATGATACACATATCGTTTGGACTCATTATGTGAGTACCGTTAGAATCTTCAAAAACTGGATAATAATTATCACGGTCAGGGTCAAATAAATAAAGTTTTCCTTTTTCTTCTTCAACCTTTAATTTTTTCCCTTGATATTCAAAATAATTATGAACTAATGGACGACGTGATTGGAACATACAAGTCATGCCGTGGATTTGCACTTCAACTTCTACTTCCGCATTTTCTTTTATTTCAATAATTTCATCCATACTTAGTTCTTTTGATAAAACAGCACGTTTTGCACCTTTTTTACCCCAATAATTGCATGTATACCAATTTGTTGCTAGTGTATGTGGGTCCCAATGTAATGGAATATCAATACCTAAGGTCTTTCTCGCCATGATAATGGCAGGATCTCCGAATAGAACCGCATCCGCACCTGCTTCATGAACAAACTTTAAATATTGTTCAACCTCGTCCACCTTATCATTATGGAAAAGTCCAGTCATCGCAACATAAACTTTTTTATTTTTTGAGTGGGCAAGTTGAATTGCTTTTTTTACATCTTCCTTAGAAAATTCGCCAGCAAGACGTAAACCAAAACGTTCTTCACCGATGACAAAGCTATCGGCTCCTGCCTCACTTAGAGGGATAATATCATCAACACTAGTAGGTGTTAACAATAATTCTGGTTTATTCATTTCTTCCACCTCTTATTTTTTATCATTCATATTACTCTTTTTTACTGAGACTGCAATTCCATCGCCAACAGGTAAAATAATCGTATGATAATCCGGTTGATTCAATAACCAATCGTTAAAGTGGTCTATTTTTTGACCTAATTTTTGTAAGCGTTTATTTTCCGTTTCATGTTGATAAACATAGCCTTTAAATAACACATTATCTGTAATGATTAGGCTACGTTCAGCTAGTAAAGGTGTAAAATTTTCAAAAAATCTTTTGTACTGTCCCTTTGCTGCATCAATAAATAAACAATCAAAAGGTCCATACGTACTAACTTCATCTAGGAGTTCCAAGGCATCTCCCTTTAATAAAACAACGTTTTCTTCCATGTTCGCTTTTTGAATATTTAATTCAGCCTGCTCATACCTTTGTTCGTCACGCTCAATCGTTACAATTTTGGAACCGGTTGCATGCGTCATACGTAAAGCAGAGTATCCAATTGCAGTTCCTATTTCTAAAATAGATTTTGGCTGATAAATCCGTAGTAGTTGGAGAACTGTTTCCATACTATATGGATCCATAATTGGAACATGATTTTTCTTTGCATATTGTTCCATCTCTTGGAAAAAGTTAGTGCGTTCCGGCAACTTACTATTTAAATACGAAAGTAAATTTTGGTCAAACATGCGAGCGAATACTCCTCCAAGGGCTCTCCATTATGTCTACTTTTTAATCCAATATTCATCAAGTTGGCGGACGCTTTCCGCGGGCACGGCCTCAGCCTCCTCGAAGCTTACGATCCTGCGGGGTCTTCGGCTCGTGCTTTTCTATAGGAGTCGCCGCCACCTTGAAAATTTATTGCCAAAATTTTGGACTCATTGGACAGCCTATATTTAATTAAATAATTTTTTTAAAATGACCTAAATACAAGAAAAAAGAGTCATTATGAGGAAATCGTAAAGAATTTTCCATCATTAATGACGCTTTTTTCGACACAGATAAAATACTTTAACTATTTTAACACAACTATTTTAAAAAAGCGATATTAAATCTAATTTTACAAAATAGACTTATCTTTAATCTCGATTAGCTATATGTTCATCATAATATTTTTCGTGTTGCTCAAAACTTTCCGAGTAAAGGACTTCCCCTTCAGGTGTTGCTAAGAAGAATAAATAATCCGTACTCGGTGGGTAAAGGGCAGCATCAATTGAACTGACACCTGCATTTGCAATAGGTCCAGGTGGTAAACCGTCAATTACATACGTATTATAAGGGTCTTCATATTCATAATCTTTAAATGTCAGTCTTTCCTTATGTTCACCCATTGCATAAATAACAGTCGGGTCCGTTTGTAATGGCATCCCCTTTTCAATCCGATTATAAAACACACTTGAAATGATTTTTCGATTTTCTTCATCAGGTGCTTCTTCTTCTATAAGGGAAGCAAGTGTAAGTACTTCATGTACTGTAAAACCTTTATTTTTAATATCAGCCATGTAAGGTTTAATCACTTCAAACGTTTTATCAATCATCGGCATAATGATTTCTTCGATCGGTGGATTTTCTTCACTAAATCCATAAGTAGCCGGGAATAAATATCCTTCTAACGGATATTTAACATTTTCTTGTAAAATTTCCTCAGTTACTAAATCAGGATACTTTTCTCGAACAGTTTGTATAAAATTCACACTATTAATTGTATCTAAAATTTCTTGTGCACTATAATCCGTTTTTTCTGCTATTCTGTCCGCTATTTCTCGTACATGTATTCCTTCAGGTATCGTAATTGAAAGCACATCTTGCATTACTTTTCCAGTTTTTAAACTGGCAATAATTTCATCTAAAGTCATAGATTGTGTTAATTTATACGAACCCGCTTGGAAATTAGATTCATTATTAAATTTTAAGTAATACTTAAAGACAGTAGCATTTTTTATAATTCCATTTTCCTCTAAAATTCGGGCAATCGTTGACGAACCGGAACCATATGGAATTTCTACTTCAATTATTTCTTGTGAATCTGGATCCACAGGTTTAAGTGCTGAACTTACAAATAAAACGGCGCCTGTAATCGTACCTGCTAATAGCAACAAGATTGTTGACGTGATAATGAAAACGATTCTTCTCGTTAGTTTTGCTTCTTTATATTTTTCCATTAGCGCACTATCCTTTTCTTGACTTTTCCCTTCTTCCTTCGTAGCCATGTAAATCCTCCTTTTGAAGAGCGAGAAAAATGTAGTATTCCTCGAAAAATTCTTCTTGCACCATTATACTATAATTTTATTATTTTTCATTACTTTTC
>NZ_JAACYS010000024.1 GCF_009996845.1 Pallidibacillus pasinlerensis
AAAAGGATGAAAGACCAAGGGGGTAGTATGCCCAAAATCAGGATTTTACTACCATTCACCTTTATCATTTATCATGTTTATCGAAATTAACAGCTCTTACTTGTTTAGATAACAAAAAATCATTGGATTTGGTATCAAATTAAATCTTCATTGGAAGTATGAATAATTCAGGATATTAAATAAAAATCTCAAAACGAAAGAAATATATAAGTAAAAACCTCCTTCTTTATTACATTAAAAAGGAGGTCTTTTTTAGTATCCAATTTTTTTGAGATAGCTTATTAATAACGATTCCCTTGTTCCGCCGCCATTGCATCTGCTTTTGTCGGATGTACCGTTCCTTTAGGATGTTCAGGTGGTGCATAGATTGAGTAAAGTTTCAGTGGTCTATTTCCAGTATTAGTCACATTATGCCATGTTCCCGCTGGTACCATAATGGCAGTGTCATCGTCAACTCTTCTTACAATGTTGAGATTATTTCTCCTTCTACCCATTCGAACAACGCCTTGCCCCTGTTCAACCCGTAAAAATTGGTCAACGTTTGGATGCATCTCTAAACCGATATCTTCACCTGGTCGAATACTCATTAATGTTACTTGCATATGTCTTCCAGTCCATAAAGTTGTCCGGAAGTTGTTATTTCTTTTTGTTGCTTCTTCAATATTAACCACATATGGGTTAGGTCCTTGATCAATTTGTTGGCGTTCGTAAGGATAATAATGGTTTCTATAATACTCTGTTGGATGATTCCAATTATTGGAATGCACTGGAACATGATTTATCGGGGGGTGAAAATAATAAGGATAAAAATACATAACTCTCCATCCTCTCGTTTAATAATTAGGTAATGAATTCACCTAATATAAAGGATATTCAATCTAAGACAACTTGAATGGGCTATCGTCTATTTTTCATGTTTGCTTTTGGATTTAACTTTTAAAATTTTTTAAGAAATGTTGATTACAAATTGTACATACATTTTTAACGTATGCTAATATTAATAAAGGAAAAGTTTGGAGGAATATGATATGTTACCTAATTTTGAACAAAATTTACAAAAATACGCAAAACTATTAGTTTCAAAAGGAATCAATGTGCAACCTGGTGATTGGGTGAAAATGACCATCGCTGTTGATCAAGCACCTTTAGCACGACTAATTACAAAAGAAGCCTATGCATTAGGCGCAGAAAAAGTCATCGTGAAATGGTTAGATGACGAGATTACAAAAGAACATTATTTACATCAACCAACAGAAGTTCTTACAGAAATTCCATCATATGAAATTGAAGAATCTGAAGATCATGTGTTGAATCGTAAAGTTAGTCGTTTATCCATTATATCTAGCGATCCAGGGCTACTAAATGAAGTAGATCCTGAAAAAGTATCTGCTTATCAAAAAGTAGCAGGTAAAGCTTTTGAAGCACAACGAAAAGCAACACAAAACGACGATATTAAATGGACAGTTGCGGCTGCTGCTGGTGCAGATTGGGCTGCAAAAGTGTTCCCTGACTTAAAAACAACAGAAGAACAAGTAGATGCTTTATGGGATCAAATTTTCAAAACATGCCGTGTGTATGAAGAAGATCCTGTTGCAGCTTGGGATCGCCATGAAGAATTACTTAATGAAAAAGCGGATAAATTAAATGATATCCAATTTGATAAACTTCATTTCAGAGCACCTGGAACAGATCTTGTTTTAGGCTTACCGAAAAATCATATTTGGGCTTGTGCTGGTAGTGTTAATCCAAAAGGTGAAAAATTTATCGCGAACATGCCAACTGAAGAAGTATTTACTGCACCAGACACTCGTCGTATGGATGGTGTTGTTCGTAGCACGAAGCCTTTAAGTTATGCTGGTAACCTTATTACAGGCATCGAGGTCCATTTTAAAGATGGTAAAATTGTTGATATTTCTGCCGAAACTGGCGATGAAATTATTAAAAAATTAGTCTTTGAAAATGAAGGAGCAACTGGATTAGGTGAAGTTGCACTTGTTCCTGATCCATCACCTATTTCACAATCAGGAATTACTTTCTACAATACTTTATTTGATGAAAATGCATCAAACCACCTTGCTATCGGTTCTGCTTATCCAACAACAATTCAAGGCGGAACAAAAATGAGCAAAGAGGAATTAATGGCGAACGGTATGAACGTTTCAACAGTTCACGTTGACTTTATGATTGGTTCTAGTGAAATGGATATCGATGGCATTAAAGAAGATGGCACGGTTGTTCCAATCTTCCGTAATGGTGACTGGGCATTTTGATCTAGTTTGAGAACGTAAAAATACCCTAACTTTTTTGTTAGGGTATTTTTGTTTTGCATGTGCGACAATGCTGATAATCTCACTGGCGATATATGTAGGGTCGCTTATGATATTTTTTAGTTCACTAGCGATATTTTCGATTTGACTAACGATTAATCAAGTTTCACTGCTGATATTTTGAAGTTCACTGGCGATATATTGAAATTCACTGGCGAAATCATAAACTATCAATCTGGTACACCGAACCCGTCCCCATGTACCAACCCCATCTTAATCTAAAAGTTTCAAATTTATCTTTTGTTCATTTTTATATTTTAAGCTTGGTAAGCTTCGTCTACTTCTGATAACATTTTATAAGTTGCAACATATGTTTCACATACATCTTGCGGGATTGTATAGTTGCCTGTAACTTTACGTAACCGGGCAAACTCTGAATCTAAATTTGGTTTGTTTTCTCCCGCATTTTTTACTTTTTCACGAATCATTTCATACAGCTCTTTTACTTCAAATGTTTCAGGGTGATGCTGACCATGAGCCTTTGTAATTGCATTTGTATATAAATCTAGTTTTTCAACATAGTTGGTTACAACTTCTAGAAATGTTCTATCTGCCATTACAATACCTTCTTTCTAGTATAAAATTTTACTTACGCAGATCTTACTTTCGAACCTTTTACCTCGTATCCTAAATTTTCAATTGCATTTTCAATATCAGTAATTGCTATATCTTCTGCATTAAAATTTAGTTTTACTTTACTTGCATTAAATAACACTTTCACACTATCTTGATTTACCCCGTTTAACCCCTTTACCGCATTTTCAATCTTTTGCATACAAGATGGACATGCTAATGTTTCTAATTGAATAACAGCTTTTTGCATCCGTAAAAACTCCTTTCGATAACTTTTGTTTCTTTGTTACTTTTAGTATAACTTAGAAGCGGAAATTAAAAATTGACGTACATCAAGTTTTAACAAAAACCTGGTCAAACGTTTAGATTTAAGGCTTACATTTTTATTAAGCTGCTTTTACTACTTCTTCATTTTCACTTTTTACTAGTTTCGTATATTTTCCCCGTAAACGATATCGCAACAATCTCATACCGTTTAAAATAACGACTAATATACTTGCTTCATGAACTAACATTCCGATGGTCATATTCATCCATTCACTAAATAGTAAACTTGCAAGTAAAATAAGGACGACCCCTACGGCTATGATGATATTTTGTTTCATATTTCGTGCTGTTGCTTTCGTTAAACCCAACGCATGAGGTAAGCGACTGAAATCCGAATTCATTAAAACAACATCTGAAGTTTCAATAGCAACATCTGTTCCACTACCCATGGCAATTCCGATATTTGCCAATGCTAATGATGGACTATCATTAACACCGTCTCCTACAAAGGCGACAATTTGTCCTTGTTTTTGCAGTTTTTCAATATATGCGGACTTATGTTCCGGTAACATATGACCATGGGCTTCCGTTAACCCGAGTTCCCGGGCAACGAGGTCAACCGTTCCCTGGTTGTCTCCTGAAAGAACAGCTAAGTTTTTCACGCCGAGGTTTTTAATTCGTTGTAAATCTTCTTTCACACTAGGACGGATTTGATCGCGGATTCCCATAAGCACCTTTAATTCACTATCGACTGCAGTTAGAACGAGGGAATTACCATTTTGTTCAAATCGAACGATGTCTTTCCTCGCTTTTTCGTTCAGTTCAACATTTTCTCTCTCCATTAAAGCAACATTACCTACAGCGATGCGATGCCCATTTACTTTTGCAATAACCCCTTCACCTTTGACCACTTCCGTTTCTTCTACCGTATGCAAGTTTGTTTTACCGATATAGTTAACAACAGCTTTAGCTAATGGATGATCAGATTCACGTTCGACACTCGCTAAATATTCGAGAACTTCCTCTGTCACATCGCTATAATATTCTTTTTCAGCTACTTCAGGATTTCCAACCGTCAGGGTCCCGGTTTTATCAAAAACAATCGTATCTACTTTACTAAAATCGTTAATGACTTCACTTCCCTTTAAAAGGACGCCATTACGCGCACCGTTACCAATACCGGCAACGTTTGATACAGGGACTCCTATCACTAATGCACCCGGACAACCTAAAACAAGAATCGTAATCGCAAGTTCAACATTTTTTGTGAATAACCAAACAATAAAACCGAGTAGTAAAACAGCTGGTGTATAATATTTGGAAAAACGATCAATAAACCGCTCAGTATCAGACTTGGAATCTTGAGCTTCTTCAACTAATTCAATAATTCTACCAAAGGTTGTGTCTTCTCCAACCCGTTCCGCTTCAATTTGAATCGTTCCATTTTCTAAAATTGTTCCCGCATAAACTTGTGAACCCACACACTTACTTACCGGGACAGACTCCCCTGTAATACTCGCTTCATTAATGTGGCCTTCACCAGATAACACAGTTCCATCTACCGGTACTTTCGCCCCCGTTTTTACTAGTAACACATCACCTTCGTCTACATCGTCCACATCAACTTCTTCGAATTCACCATTTGCCACTCGTTTCAAAGCGGTCTCTGGAGCCATATCCGTCAACCCTTTTATCGCAGAACGGGTTTTGTTTAACGTACGTTGCTCTAAATAGGCACCGAATAAGAATAGAAATGTCACAATAGCTGATTCTTCATAGTTTTGAATAAGAAAAGCCCCGATAACGGCAATTGTAACTAACACATCGATACTTACCACTTTTACTTTTAATGCTTGATATGCTTGGATAGCAATCGGTGCTACGCCAAGAACCGATGCAATGATGAGCGACCAGGTAAAAATAACCATATCATTTAATCCAAAACGTCCAAAAAAGGCGAATACAATTAAAATTGCACTGATCACTGTTATTGAATTCTTTTTACTTAAAATATATCTTTGCATGAACACTCCTCCTATATTTCTATTAACGTTTGTTACCCCTAGTATAGGACGTTCCCCAAAAATAAAAATTGATACAAATCAAGTTACATAACATTTCTACGCTCTATCGTCTAGCGGCAGAATAAAAAGACCCCGAATTCGTATTTCTTTAACGAATCGAGGTCTGACCCCTGCTAAGTCTTTTTAATTTAATAACTTAGTATACCCCTGTGTTACATCCAGAACTCTATATCAGCATAATATCGATTTTCCAGCATTTAAGTATGAACTAAGAATCCTTTTCCATTCCTAATATCACCGAAAAACGGAAGATTCCCATACTTTCAAATTTTATAAATGGTACAATTACATGTTAATCTGCAAAAATATGTTAACATCTTAACGTTTTACTTTACTAAAATAATAAAATCCCTTGTCAAAAATAGTACTATTAGTACATAATAAAATAGTGTCCCCTTCAATTCTGTCCAACTATTCAAAACTCTTACTTCCCTATGTATTAGAAATACTAATATTAAAAACTCTTACTTCCCTATGTATTAGAAATACTAATATTAAAAACTATTAATCAATAATTGTTGTTTATCAAAAATAATATTTTATTGGAGGGAATTTATGTTTGAATTACACTTAGATATGTATCTTACCATAGGTTTAGCTGCTATAATTTTTTGGTTAGGTAATTTTTTAATTAAGAAAAGTGCTTTCTTAACGAAATATCATATTCCAGCACCTTTAGTTGGTGGTCTAATTTTCGCTTTACTTAATACAATTCTTACTGCTTCTGGAACAATGACGATTACATTAGATAAAACGCTTGAGTCAATTTTAATGACGGTGTTTTTCACAACAGTCGGCTTTTCAGCTAGTCTTCCATTAATTCGTCGTGGTGGAAAACTTATTGCCCTAATCTTATTGCTCTCCGTAGTTGTACTTACTATCCAAAATTTAATTGGATCAAGCATCGCTTCATTATTCGGGATTGATCCGAGACTTGGTGTCGGGGTTGGTTCAATTGCTTTAATAGGTGGTCCAGGTACCGCTGCTGCTTTTGGAGCGACTATGGAAAGCCCAATTTATGGTGTGGAAGGTGCGACAGCAGTGAGTCTTGCTGCTGCAACCTTTGGACTTGTTGCGGGTAGTATGATGGGTGGCCCAACGATGCGTAAACGAATTAGTCAGTTGGAAAAACAAAATCAAATTGCGATGAGTGAAGTTGCTGCTACAAAAGAAGTAGACACAGAAATTACACCCGAAGATGAAGAACAGTTTGTATCAAGCAGTAAAAGTTTCGTTAATGCAGGTATACTTCTTGCACTGGCTTTAGGGACAGGTGTTATCGTATCCGATCTTTTAGCTGCTACTGGAATCACATTCCCTGGATACATGGGTGCACTCGTTATGGGAGCAGTCATACGAAACATTGTGGAAGCAACCGGAAAAAAATACCCTGTAAATGAAATTAGCACAATTGGAGAAGTTTCTTTATCCTTATTCCTCGCGATGGCGATGATGGGATTACAACTTTGGGTATTAGCTGATTTGGCAATTCCAATTATTGCAATTCTTGCTGTGCAAGTACTATTTTTGTACCTATTTAGCTACTTTATTTTATTTAATCTATTAGGTAAAAGCTATGATGCTGCAGTCCAGACCGTTGGATTCATTGGCTATGCAATGGGATCCACATCAAACGCAATGGCGAATATGCAAACACTAACTAGAAAATATGGTCCTTCACCAGCTTCTTATATTGCTATTCCAATCGGTGGAACGTTCTCAGACTTTTTCAACGCGATTATCATTACAGCATTTTTAAACTTCTTTACTTGATAATATAGTCACAAAAATAGTGGGATAATATCCCACTATATTTATTAATTAAGCTTTTGGTAAAGCACCTTTATCTAATTGGTCTACACCATCATCTTTCTCAAACTCAATAATTACATCAGTAACACCTTCAATTTCTTGTATTTTTTCTTCAATACGATTTTTGATTTGAGTCGCCTCTCTAACAGTGAGCGAAGATTGGATTTCTAGTTTCACTTCGATATGATAATCTTCCCCTTCTTTCATTGCATACAACATTCTAATGTCCTTTAATGTACTTGGCAATTCGTTCTTCCAATTCATCATCCGCTTCACCAAGAACACCTTTCGCATTGTCCAAAAATACTCTTGCAACAACATAAAACATCATGATTCCAATGATGATGGAAGCAATTCCTTCCGCTGCTCGAAAACCTGCGAAATAAGATAAAAGGATTCCAATAATCGCAATAATCCCACCTAATGTTGCACAAGCTTTGTTGCCGGTTTAGCACGACCTAATACTTGGAAACTTTTCGTGAAAATTTTTGATCCCGTTGCATCGGTACTCGTTTCATGAAGAACTTCCTTCATCGCCTTAAAAAGCACATAAAATTCAAGTACTGCAGCAATTCCTACCACAGAAAGGTTAATCCATATCCCACCTGACTCAGCAGGATGCATAATGTAGAGGCAAGACGAGAAAGATTAATAACACAACTATTGAAAGCAAACGAACATCCGTTACTTCTCGGCTTTTTATCCTTTTGATTGACACAGTACCAACAATAGATCCAATTACCCAAACTAAAAAGTTCTGAATCCAAATTCTTATAGATACATTGTTCGCAACCATTGTAATAATTCCTATTAATATAGCTGGTAACATGTAAAAATAAGTTGAAAAGTTTTTTAAATAACTCACGGTGACTAGTCCTTTAATATGGTATTTTGGCAAAAAAATTCACACAGCCAGTATCTACTATCGTTAAATTCATTAACTTACTTTTGTTCGTGATACTGTCTTAGAGGAATCCATCCCTTTATCATCTCGAAGATTCATAACAAGTACCCCAAAAGCTACTAATACAATTGCCACTACCATCAATAGATTTAAACTTTCTCCAGGAATGAATATTGCTGATAACAGTGCACCGAAAACAGGTGTTAAAAATTTATAAATCGAGACTTTTCCTGCTTTATTATATTTTAAGACGGTTGTCCATAAAGCAAAGGCAACGGATGAAAGCAATGCCGCATAAATAAGTAAGCCCCAGCCAAATGGTGTAAAGGTCATAGCCCCTGGACTTAGTTGCGGAACACCGATTACTAATAATAGGAGTGCCCCAAAGGTTAATTGCCAACCGGTTAATGTAACTGGATGAATATCGACGGCCAATTCCTTTGCCATAATAGTCGTTATAGCCGATGTTAGACCTGCTAAAATCATAAAGCCTTCCCCTGTTATCTGAAATTGAAATTGGAAGGATTCACCCCAATTTGCTAAAACTATACCAACAAAGCCGGTTAAAATACCAATTGCTTTTTTCCAGTTCAAATGGTCATTTTTATAATAAAAATGAGCTACGATTACAGCAAGGAATGTACCACTTGAAGAAAGAAGTGCTCCTTGCATACCAGAAACTTTAGCTAAACCGTTATAAAAGAAAAAATACTGTAAAGAAGTTTGAATCATCCCAAATAATATAACAATCCATACTTGGGATTTTTTAAACAATAATTTCTTTCTGTTTGTAAATAACATGAAAAATAGTATAAATAGCCCCGCTAATAAAAAGCGCATTCCAGCAAATACAATTTGCGCAATTACATCACCAGATTGTATTTGCAATTCAATATTACTTAGTTTTAATACAGGAAACGCACTCCCCCATAAAAGAGTACAGATTACCGCAAACCCAATTACCGTCCATTTATTTTGAAAAATACTATTCAATTAAAGCCAACTCCTCACTAATAAATATAACAATAAATAATCATAACATAATGAGCGAACAAATTTACGAGGGAATTACTAGCATTCCACGAAGAATTTATAAAGAAGTGAACAATAAAGTGGTAACTTGAGGAAAGTAACGTAGTTTTTTAGATTAATCTCTTTATACTATTAATAAAACAAAGTTGTATTATATGAAAAAATGGAGATAACAATATTATACTAAGCAAGGCTAAGTAAATAAGACAACAACCCGAACAAGCAGAATTTTGCTTGTTTGAGTTGTTGTTGACATAAAAGAGCAAATAAGTAAACTTTGTTTTATGATATGTCAGGTTTCAACTATCTAATCTTGTGATGGTTGGTAATCTATTATTCTTTCTTTTAATTACTCAGCCAAACCTTCTTTTTGTAATAATTCATCCAGTGCCTGAATGGCTTCTTTTTCGTCGCTACCATCTACTTTAATTACGACTTCAGCATTTTTAGAAAGTCCAAGTCCCATGATTCCCATGATGGATTTTAAGTTAACTGATTTTCCATTGTATTCTAGTTCTATATTTGAACTAAATTTACTTGCCTCTTTGACAATTAATGATGCTGGTCTAGCATGAATCCCACTTTCTTCAATAATTTTATATGTTTTTTCTTCCATTACAAACACTCCTTTAAGCTGAGATTAATAGTTCTTTGTCATTTTTATGGAGCTCATTCTTCGGAATAATAATACAAATCCTATTGAATTACCCCACCTTTACCTACTTAATCGAAATAATATTTTCTTCTTTTGTTTTAACAGCACCTGTTTTTTCAAGAACGATACTTTCTCCTTCACTTAAATTAGTGAAAACTATTGGTGTAATAATGGATGGTACACGTTCTTTAATGAAATTAAGATCCGCACGGAGTAATGGTTGTCCGGCTTTAACTTCTTCTCCTTCATTTACTAATGCTTCAAAACCTTCACCTTTTAGATTAACCGTGTCAATACCAAAGTGAATCAAGATCTCACGTCCACCTTCAGTCATTAATCCAATAGCATGCTTTGTTGGAAATACATGAATGATCTTTCCATCTGCAGGTGCAACGACAAGTCCTTCTTCTGGTTCAATGGCAAAACCATCACCCATCATTTTCTGAGAAAATACTTGGTCTGGAACTTCACTTATTGGAATAAGTTTTCCCTTAATTGGAGAAATATATTTTTCATTGTTATTAACTTCACTTTGTAAAGTTTCAGGTTTTTCATTTGGTTGTGAGCTTTCTTCTTGATCTTTTGTTTTAACAGGACGCGGTTTCTTTCCGCTCATAATATCTTGGATTTGACTTTTCAATGTATCTGATTTCGGTCCAAAAATAGCTTGAATATTATTTCCTACTTCAAGTACACCAGCTGCACCTAATTTTTTCAATTCTTCTTTATCAACATTATGAATGTCATTTACTTGAACACGTAATCGAGTGATACATGCATCTAAGTGAGCGATATTTTCTTGTCCACCCATTGCTTGAAGAATGTTATACGGAAGTTCATCCCCGTCAGACCCTGCACGTTCTTTTCCATTCGTCCCTTCATCATCTTCACGACCAGGTGTTTTTAAGTCGAATTTTACAATGAAGAAACGGAAGATGAAGTAGTATAGAACTGCAAATACAAGACCTACAAGGATCACGAGCCACCACGGTTCTCTACCTGGTAAAATTCCAAATAGGAAGAAGTCTATGAAACCACCTGAGAATGTATATCCAATATTAATATCTAACCATGTCAAGATTACAAAAGATAATCCGTCTAACACAGCATGAATAAGGAATAGTACTGGCGACAAGAACAAGAAAGTAAATTCAAGTGGTTCTGTAATACCAGTTAAAGCAGAAGTTAACGCTCCACCAGCAAAGATACCTGCAACAAGTTTTTTCTTTTCTGGTTTAGCAACATGATACATAGCTAAGGCTGCTGCCGGTAAACCAAATAACATAACCGGAAATTCCCCAGCCATAAAATGACCTGCTGTTAGCTCAACTCCATCACGTAGCTGAGCAAAAAAGATTGTCATATCACCACGAACAACTTCTCCAGCTGCTGTTGTGTAAGAACCAAATTCATACCAGAATGGTGCATGGTAAATATGATGCAAACCAAACGGGATCAGTAATCTTTTAATAAAACCAAACATAAATACAGCTAAATACGTACCTTCTTCAATTAACCACATGGAAGCTGAATTTAATGCATTTTGAACCGGTGGCCATACAATGAGTAGAATCAAGCCGACAACAAATGAAAACGCTGCCGTAACGATCGGAACAAATCGTTTTCCTGCAAAGAAACCAAGATATGAAGGCATTTTAATATCATGATATTTATTATAACAAAATGCCGCAATTAAACCTATAATAATACCGCCGAAAACTCCGGTTTGCAGTGTTGGTATTCCTAAAACAGATGCAAAGCTGGGTTCTGTTCCAATATCATCAGCTGTCAAACCAAGCCACGAACCCATCACTTGGTTCATTACTAAATAACCTACAATTGCCGCTAATGCCGCTGCACCGTCACCAGCTAAACCAATAGCAACTCCTGCAGCAAACAACAAGGCTAGGTTTGAGAATATAATTCCCCCTGCGTCTTCCATTACATCGCCTATAAGTTGAATCCAATCAGCTTGTAAAAATGGAAGTACATCGATCATGTTTTCTTGACCAATGGCATTACCAATACCTAGCAATAAACCAGCGGCAGGTAAAAGTGCCACAGGAAGCATAAGAGCTTTACCAACTTTTTGTAAAGCACCAAAAATTTTCTTAAACATTTTTTTCACTCCTTTAGTGATTTTTACAATAAATAAATAGGCATGAGTAAAGACAATGTTTGTACATTAGTAGTATAACCTACTATTCGACAAACATGTCTAAAACTCATGCCTGAATAAATCAGTAACACGTGTTTAAAATATTTAATTTTGACTACCTAATTTACTATAAATTCTTTGCAAATGCATAGTCAAATATACTGCTTCTGCGCTTCCCACCGGTTTCTTTAATGCATTTTGCATTATTTTTATCAACTTCCAAGATAAATTATAGCAGAAAGGGTATTCATTTTGCAATGTTAAATTTATTTTAGTAGATTCCCCTAATTCATCTCCTTCATGGGTCCTTTCAATAGCGAAGCGTAAGTGCCTGATAAGTCGAATATAGTCAATTGACTTTTTATCAATTTTCGCATTAAATGCATCCTCTATTACATCAATCATTTGTTTTATTAATTGTGAATGTTTATTAACTTCCCCTATTTTTTTATTTTTAATAGCACTGTGAATGTGTAACGTTATAAAACCAATTTCATCTTCTGGTAAATGAATATTTAAAGCCTCATTCACAATTTTGACCACTTTAGATGCAATGTTAAATTCTTGAGGATACAAGTTTTTAGTTTCAACAAGAAAAGGATTGTGGATTGAAACCCCTTTCATCGTCCTGTATATGGAGAACATTAAATGGTCGGTCAATGCAACATGAATATGCTCATTTAATCTGGCGGTTGTGTGTTTTTTGATATATTCCATCGCATCAATGATTGCATCAAAAATTTCATTATCCATTTGAAGAAGTAAGGTTTTATATTGCTCTTGTTTATCCTTATCCTTAAGGACAAATATTTTCTCGACTAATCGATCATCAAGCTGATCACCTTTTTTTCTATTAAAACCGATTCCTTTACCAATAAGGACTACTTCTTTATTTTCCTTATCTTCGGCTATTATGACATTATTGTTAAGTGCTTTTTTAACAGTGAACAAAGCCATATCATTTCTCCATTCTAATAGTAATTTCTCTATATTAATTATTAATCATAATATCTAGTAAAGGTCAATATTAATGAATAACTAAATTTATTATTTACAATTAAATGACATAACATCCATTTGAAAATAAAATATCGTATTATACAGTTCAGATTATCCGACATCCAATTTTAGCAAACGCTAATTAAATCTACTGATAAAATAAGTTAAAAAGTGTTGCTTGGTTCTTTCGCCAAGGAACACTTTGAAAATATATAATATTGTTCCCACTTGCTTTTCAATATATAAGCTACTATTTTCAGTTGTCTGTTTCGTGTGAATATTCACTTTTATTACCATCAACGGAAGTTAAACCTAATAACTACCCACTACAAATACTAATAGTATCATCCTCTTTTCAACTTGTGATTTAGTCCTTTCTATTATTACATCCCTTACTGGGGATTCTATTTCTTATACACATCTAGCAAAGACAAGTATTAAGGTGCTAAGGAATAAAATAGTTTGGGATAAGATTAGTAATTCGTGCACTATTCAGTTTCAAAGAAATTGGCCATACGGCTTTTTAGCTCAAATTATTGTCATTTTCATATTTTTATATGGAATCGGAAATTTAATCATCATGCTTTTGAGTTGGTTCTTTATTTCGGCTTTAGAAATGATGGGGATACAAGTAGCTAATCTAAACGCTACGTACAATGCTAGCCTTTACTTTTTGAAAAATATGACTGTTATACCTCTAACATTTGTTTATATACTGAATATGATTGGGTTTAGATCAACTAATCAATAGAAAAATACTTATCCAACAAAAAAAACGCCCTTAGGATTAATAGGGCGTTGTATATTAACAAATTCTAGATTTAATTAATTTTTCTCACCAATTGGTAAAATCGTTTTTCCATATACTTCGTTTAGCACTTGTGCCATAGCTGCATAAATGGCTGAGAATCCGCAAAGAATTCCTTCATAGCCTGCAATCGTTAAAATTAGGCTTGAACCTGTATAGTTTCCGATTGCCAGTAAGAAAAATAGAATTGTTAGTGTTCCAAATACAACTTGTAACGCAGTATTAATACGTAAAGTGCCAATAAACATAAATAACGTAAATAGTCCCCACATAAATAGGTAAGCAGCCATTGATAATGAACTTGCCGCTTCTCCATAACCCATTAAAGGAAGAAGATTTAGAGCTACTAACGATAGCCAGAAAGCCCCGTAAGACGTAAAAGCAGTTGTACCGAATGTATTATTTTTTTTGAATTCCATAATACCCGCAATCAATTGCGCTAAACCGCCAAAAAAGATTCCCATACCTAATATCATGGCATCTAAGGCAAAGAAACCGGCATTATGAATATTAAGTAGAATTGTTGTCATGCCAAATCCCATTAAACCTAGAGGAGCAGGATTTGCTGTAACTTCTGTGATGTGTGTAACTGTCTGTTCCTTATCCAATTGTTTCACTCCAAATATATGTACTAGTGTTAAGACACTAGCATGTATTATTCGTACTGGTATACTAGTATGTCAATATTCATTAAGCTTATTGCTAGATTTATATATATTTTAAATATAAATATTTAGAAAATAATTTTTAAAAAATATTGAAAAAACGTACTCTTTAGATTAATATGTAAATGTAAGTACTTACTAACAATTTTAGGGAGGGATGAAAGTTGAAAAAATTAATGACTATTTTAACGATTAGTTTGTTGAGTGTTATGATAATCGGCTGTTCAAATAAGGAAAAAATTTATTACGGCGTACTAGAAGCGGAAAAGGTAACCATTTATAGTCAGGTAGAGGGGGAAATTCAATCTATCGAAAAAGATGAACAAGAGGAAATAATACAAAATGATGTTTTAGGGAAAATTGACGACGAATACTATGAATTAAAAAGAAAAGAAGTCGAAGCAACTGTAGCGATGGTCGAAGCAAAAAGGAAAAAAGCAGAAGATAATAACGTATCTGATAGTGAGATGGATATGATCTTGGCTGAAATAGACCAAGCAAAAGCAATTTATGATCAGGCAGAGTACCAAAAGTCTAAAACTATTATTTCCGCTATCCAAGACGGTGTAATTTCAGAATGGCTTGTTAAAGAAGGAGATTATGTAAAAACTGGTACTCCTTTAGTAACCATGTTTTCAAATAAACCACTAGAATTTACCATCTATGTACCTCAAACTGATTTGAAAGATTTTCAAATTGACCAGATTCTCAACATTAAATCAATTACATATCCAGACGAAACCTTTAAAGGAAAAGTAATTCAAATAGGTGATGAAGCTGTTTTTAGCCCTCAAAATAATGAAACACTCGAAGAACAGGCAGAAAAGGTATTTCCTATTGATATACAAGTTACTGAAAATAAGGATAACAAATTAAAACCAGGTATGGATGTTACGGTCAGCTTTTAAAACATTTCGAAAGAGGGTGTCCATATGAGTGAGTATGCTATTATTTGTGAAGGGTTAACTAAGCAATTCGGACAAATAATTGCAGTAAATTCAATTAATCTAAAAATAAAGAAGGGAACAATCTATGGGATTCTTGGTCCCAATGGATCTGGCAAATCAACGTTAATCCATATGCTATGTGGTGTTCTCCCGCAAACCAGTGGTTATGGTAGTGTATTAGGGTATGATATCCGAAAAGACCCTGAAAAAATAAAACAACGAATTGGCTATATGTCACAAAAATTCAGCCTTTATCTTGAATTGACAGTACTCGAAAATTTACAATTTTATGGTGAAGTTTACGGAATTAAAAAAGATAAGCTAAAGGAAAGAATCAAACATTTAGTAGAAATTACCGGGTTAAGTGACCGTCTGAATCAACGTTCTGGCACACTTTCCGGGGGGTGGAAGCAGCGATTAGCCCTTTGCTGCGCATTACTTCATGAACCAGACTTTTTAATCCTAGATGAACCAACTGCAGGAGTAGATCCTGTGTCAAGAAGAATATTTTGGGATATTATTCAAAGCTTAAGAGAAAAAGAAGTAACGGTATTAGTAACGACTCATTATATGGATGAAGCACTAATATGCGATGAGATTGGTTTTATTTACTTTGGTAGATTATTAGTCAATGGAAAACCGAATGAAATTTTGAAACAACATCATGTGGAAACATTAGATGAATTATTTATTAAACTAGTTAAGCAGGAAGAAGCATCCTCTATATTTCAAAAAGGAAGTGTATAAAATGGATGAGAAAATTAAAAAGTTTTGTTCCATTCGTTTCCAATCCATTATTAAAAAGGAATTTATGCAAATAAAAAAAGACCCTGCAAGTCTAGCAATTGCTTTAATTCTTCCTGTCATGTTGGTACTACTGCTAGGTTACGCAATGAACACTGATATTAAAAATATTAATCTTGCTGTTTGGGATCAATCACAAACTAAAGAAAGTCGAGAACTCATTCAAGTTTTCACCCGCCAAAATGATTTTCATCTTTTCAGCTATACACATAGTTATAATGAAATTGATTATTTACTCGACAAAGGGGATATTCACACTGCTTTAATAATACCAAAAGATTTTTCAAAAAATATTAAAACGGATACTTCTACAGTACAAATCATAATCGACGGCTCAGACCCTACTTATGCTAAAGAAGCACTTTCTCGAAGTCAAAATCTACTATTAAATTATTCTACTTCAATACAGACGAAAATGCTTGAAAGAAATGCTATAAATGAAAAGAGTCTACCAATTAAGAGCGAAACAAATATTTTATATAACCCAACAATGGAAAGTTTAAATTATAATATTCCTGCATTAATTGGGCTTGTTATGCAAGAAGTCATATTAATTCTGACCGCATTTGCAATCGTTCGTGAAAAAGAGCATGGAACAATGGCACAATTAATTGTTACGCCAATTCGGCCTCTTGAGCTAATCCTGGGCAAACTAGTCCCATATATATTTATTGGGCTTCTATCTTTCGCTTTTGTTTTGATCGTTGGTATTTGGTGGTTTAATGTTTCGATTGCTGGAAGCATTTATTTATTAATAGGTTTAAGCATACTTTTTTTGATCGCATCTTTAGCAATCGGTCTCTTTATTTCAGTTATAGCCAACAATCAGCTACAAGCTATGTACATGGCCTTTGCTGTTATATTACCAAGTGTAATTTTATCAGGTTTTGTTTTCCCTAGAGAAACAATGCCTACTTTCATTCAAATGTTAGGCGGGCTTATTCCACTTACATATTTTTTAGAGATTTTACGAGGGATATTTTTAAAAGGGGTTTCATTGGATATACTCTGGCTGCAATCAATCGTGTTATTAACATTCATAGTTATTACTTGTATAGCGACTGCATCAAGGTTCAAAAAGCAATTGTAGAAAGGAGGTATATAGATTTTGAAAGAAAATAAGCAAAATATTAAGAATGCCTTACAGGCTCTAGTAGATAATCTCGATAACCCAAAACAAGTGACTAAAAGCCAAGAGAAAATTTTAGACGCAGCTTTAAAACTTTTTGCAGATCGCGGTTTTGAAGCTAGTTCTACGGCAGATATAGCCAAAGAAGCAGGAGTTGCTGAGGTTACATTATTCAGAAATTTCAAGTCAAAAAACAATTTATTGTATCATATCTTGGCACCAATATTTATCCAGTTTAATTCCAAGAAATATGTGGGGCCCTTACAGGAAATATTTGAAGAGGGATCTAATAAAAATACGAAAGAAGTACTAAAAAGCGCATTTAATGAACGATTAAATAAATTAGCCGAAAATCAAAAGGTTGTTAAAATTCTATTACAAGAATCCTACCTTCAACCTGAAATAAAGAATGCAATAGAAAAATATATTACAACTCCTGCAACAGATTCTATCAAAACGTTTATTAGGCATAAAAAAGAACAGGGAGAATTCTCAGATTATAATGAAGTAACAATAACAAATCTTTTTTTCTATTTATTATTTGGGTATATCTTCATTAATTATATATTACAAGACAAAACTTCAACCGATGAAAGTGAATTAGATGAATTATTGGATATCATTTTGAAAGGACTAAGAAAATCCTAAAAAATAATATTCCACTATGAACTAACTAGTAGAGTTAGACATATAATTCACACTTCTTCAAGGACCTGAGTTCGGTATTTAACCGGGCTTAGGTCTTTTCATTTTCCTATATTCGTAATTTTAATAATAAATATGCTCTTCAAGTACTTTCTCAAATGGCTACATGTTATTAAAATCATACTTTTTTCAACTATTAATGTTTCAATAAAAAAACCCTTGTAAAAATTAGATTAGTGTCTAATTTTTACAGGGGAGTTTAGTAAACATGAGTCCACTTATAAACCTTCTTTAAAGCTACTATGTTAATAGCAACTTCATAATATCAATGGAATATATTGGCAAACCCTATTTATCTTCTCAATTATCTCTTCTATACATATTTTCAAGATTAACCTTTTTAATATGTTAATGATAATGCACCAATAGATAGACCTGCTGACGTTCCAATCAATAGCACATTATCTCCTCTTTGAATTTTTTGAGAGGTAATCAAGTCATGTAACAGCATAGGGATTGAAGCGGCAATACAGTTTCCATGTGTTCGGATATGATTTCCAACCCTTTCTAAGTCAAAACCAAATCGCTTAAATACATCTATTCCCTTTTTAGATGTTTGGTGAGGTACTATGTATTGGAACTCGTCTTTCCGTAATGAGTTTTCCGAAAAAAACTCTCTTAAAAAGGCAGGTACGTAGCGTAAAGCGGCCTTAAAAACCCTAGTCCCCTCCATATGGAAAAGATTATCCTCCAGCTTAGTATTTGGGTTATTTGGATGTTTGAGTGTACCTCCTCCTTTTACGCAAGTATAGTCAGCTCCGATACTATATGTCTTTAATAGAAATCTATGAACTTTCGATTCTCCTTCTGATCTTGTAACAACAAAAGCTGCTGCACCGTCACCAAATAAAGCACGAACCTCTTTATCTGTTTTTTCTAATGTTGGACTTGGAGTGTCAGAACTGATTATTAGAACATTCTTATAAATACCACTATTAATCAAATTTGATGCTACAAATAAAGCAATTGGAAAACTATAACATGTTGAATCAACATCAAAACAAGGAATCCCTGAATTCTCCAATCCTAACTCACGTTGAAATAAGCTTGCTGCACAAGGTATAGCCTGCATCGGGGAACCGTTAGCACCAATAATACAATCAATATCCTCTAATGCTAAACCACTATCTTTAATCGCCTGTCTTGCAGCATCTACTCCTAAACTTAAAGCATTCTCACCTTTTTCAGAGTCAATGTAATAACGAGAGTATATTCCTGTTGCCCTTTCTATCCAACCTGAAGGTATAGACATTTCTTTCTCAAGATCTGTACTTTTTTTTACAATAGAACCGACAGATTTCCCTGATCCAATAATTTTAACATTGAACAACTTTCATACTCCTCCTTTAAGATTTTAATGATGACAACTTCCAAGCCTTCAACATCATCCTTAAATATTACTCTCATGAAGTAGGTGAATTTCTCTGTAGGCCCAAGAATTTAAGTGAATTTATTCCATTCTGAAAAAATTAATTTTTCACAATATTACGTTAAAGTGTTTTTTATTATTAGTCTATAACTCTAAAGGTTCATTTTCTGCCGAGAAAGTATGATAAATTGGTAATAATAATTTAAAGAAATAATAAAAATTTAATTAATATTTAGTACGTTATTACTATTCAATGATTTGTGGGTATAACCCTTAGAAAATTAAAACTAATATCATATAGGTACTTTTGAAAAAGAAAGTTACATTTCTAATTGTAGATTTCTTATCTAGCAAAATTAATGAAATCGAGTAGGAGGGAGCGATTAACTCCCGTCCTCTCACACCACCGTACGTACGGTTCCGTATACGGCGGTTCAATTAAGATAATTGACGCAAGTCTTTATAACTTCCGTGAATAGCTGTTCTCTTTATGCCAGTGGTCACTCCACCCTCCAAGAGGTCCCCCACGGGATTCACCGCTTCCTTCCTCAAGTGAGGTACTACGTTTTCTGTGTTCATCATGACTCACTGAATGCCAAGGGCTATTCTCTCTTAATTGTTCGGTCCTTCTTAGTAGTTCTAAACCAACTAATACTATGACCTCTGCTGACTTCTGACGGTTCAGCTACTTATCACTAAGTAGGTTATGAAGCGTATTTCACCTATCCGCCAGACCTCCCCGGGTAAGTACATGCACTTTCACACCATCTATCCGCCTCATTTACTCGATATGACCTTCGACAGAAAGAGCTTTGTTTTGTTTGGCAAACTCACTCAATCATACCTAGCCTTATATGAGGTTCGTGTTCCTCGGACCGGTGTTTTGCCTCCAGCTTCCTTCAGATTCCGCGTCACCACGGACACCCTTGCTCTTGGCTAACCTCTACTTCTGTCTTCGGGGTTCGGGACTTACACCCTATAGTTCATGTACATGCCGGGCGCACCAAAAAAACTGAATCCATTTTAGGATTCAGTTTGAAGAGAGGTTTATTTTGTTACACTAAATATACACGTGCTTCATATGGTCTGAGTATAAATTTATTAAAATTATTGTCATTCATTTCATAGTTGCTAATCAATAGATCATTTGCGGAGAATTCCACATCTACCGGCAGCTCAAAAGGAATGTTATCTTCACTGAAATTTGTTATAACCAGCAATTTTTGATCTTGATATATCCGCAAGTAAGCAAAAATTTGTTCATGTTCCGGTAATAGAAGCTGATAATCACCGTATACAATGATCGGGTATTGTTTTCTGAGCTGAATTAATTTCCGGTAATAATGGTAAATCGAATTTGGGTCTTCTACTGACTGTTTCGCGTTGATCTCTTTATAATTAGGGTTCACTTTAATCCATGGCTCTCCTGTTGTAAACCCTGCTTGTGGATTGTCACTCCATTGTAATGGCGTTCGAGCATTATCCCTACTTTTTGCATAAATGGATTCCATCACTTGTTCCGGCTCCTCGTTGCCAACTATCACTTTTTCCCGATATAGATTTAACGTTTCAATATCTCGATAATCTTCAATGGAATCAAAGCGAATATTCGTCATACCGATTTCCTCACCTTGATATATGTAAGGTGTGCCTTGTAGCATATGCAGACATGTGGCAAGCATTTTCGCAGATTCCACCCGATACTTTCCGTCATCTCCAAATCGTGAAACGATTCGAGGTTGGTCATGATTATTCCAGTATAAACTGTTCCAGCCGATACCGTTGAGCCCCTTTTGCCATTTTGTGAGATTTTCTTTTAAATCGGTAAGCATAAGTGGTTTTAAGTCCCATTTGCCATATGGTCCAGAATCAAGACTCATATGTTCAAAGGTAAACACCATATTCAATTCTTTTCTTTCTGGATTTGTATATTTTTTCGCTTCTTCTACATCAACACCGGGCATTTCGCCAACGGTCATCACGTCATACTTCGATAGTACTTGTTCGTGCATTTCTTGCAAATATTCATGGATACGGGGACCGTTTCGGTAAAATTTACTACCGGAAGCATAAGTTTCACCTGGCTTTATCTTTCCATCAGGTAGTCCTGGAACTTTAGAAATAAAATTAATTACATCCATACGGAAACCGTCAATTCCTTTATCAAGCCACCATCTCATCATTTTGTATATTTCTTCACGCAGTTTCGGGTTTTCCCAATTTAGATCCGGTTGTTTTTTGCTGAATAAATGCAAATAATATTCATCCGTATCCGGGTCATACTCCCATGCCGAGCCACCGAAGTTAGACCGCCAATTATTCGGCTCTTTGCCATCCTTTCCTGGCCGCCAAATATAATAATCCCTATAAGGGTTATCCTTCGACTTTCTCGCTTGTTGGAACCACTCATGTTCATCTGATGTATGGTTGACGACTAGATCCATAATGAGCTTCATACCCCGGGCATGGATTTCATTAATCAATTCAACCAAATCATCCATCGTACCGAATTCGTCCATAATTTTGTGATAGTTGGATATGTCATAACCGTTATCATCATTAGGCGATTCATACACAGGAGAGAGCCAAATAACATTTACTCCAAGGTATTTCAAGTAATCTAGTTTTTTTATGATACCCCTAATATCGCCGATTCCATCCCCGTTGCTATCAAAGAAACTACGGGGGTATATTTGGTAGACGACGCTTTCTTTCCACCAATTTTTTTGCACACTGATTCGCTCCTACCAGGCTAATTTTTTACTCGTCTTGCAAAATCAACAAACCGGAATTTATCCGGACGGTGCCTTGATTCGGTAATTTGGAATAAGCTCGCATCATCCAAATGAACTTGACTTCGGATGACAACAACATTGGAAAAACCTTCTAAATCAAGGAGTTCACGGTCCTCTTCTGTTGGATTTTCTACAACGATTTCTTTTTGCGCAAATCCAATGACAAGTCCTAACTCATTTTCAATATAGTTATAAATGGAACCTTGACATATTTCCTCTGTTAATAATGGTATATATTTATCATTAAAGTAATCTTTATCTAATATTACCTTTTCACCGTCTATTTCCCGGATTCGATTTACATTCCACACCTTTTCATTCGGATTTCCTTTTAAGATCTCCATCGACTCATTTTTCGGATCCAAGTATTTAATCGAATGGACAATGGTCCGACTGTTTAGAGCCATTTTTTCTGTTAGTTCTGTAAAACTTTCTATACCTGAAACAGGGAAAGAAAATTGATTCCGATTAATAATCACAGAACCCTTTCCTCTGACCTTCTGAATATAGCCGTTTTGAGACAATAAATCTAGCGCTTTACGAATCGTTTCTCTAGAAGTATCATATTGAGCGGCCAGTTCATTTTCAGAAGGCAATAAATCCCCAATTGTCCATGAATTGGATTGTATCCTTTTTACTAAATCGTTGTAAATCCTTAAATATTTCTTTTGCATGCATAATCACTTCCAATAATAAACAATAGATTCATACGGACGAAGCTCCAGTTGATCCAGTTTACGTGGTGAATCTTCATAATTAGAAAGTAAGATTTCAGGCTGCTTAACTTCCTCTAACTGCAAATCTACGACCGTATCTTTTCCGTAGAAATTACTAATCACTAGTAATTTTTCATCTTTCCAATTCCTAGTATATGCGAAAATTTGCGGGTCAGCATCCAAAAGAAGTTTGTAATCACCATAAGTGATAATGTCGTATTGTTTCCGTAGCTTGATTAACTTCTGATAATGATAAAAAATAGAATTTGGATCTTCTAATGCTTTTTCAACATTTATTTCTGGATAGTTGTCCGCAACGCCAAGCCAAGGCGTCCCCTCTGTAAATCCTGCATGTTGTTCTTTTGACCACTGCATTGGCGTACGTCCGTTATCACGGGATTTTTGCTGTAATATAGCGATAACTTCTTCTTCGGTTTTCCCTTCTTCCAGCAAAATTTTATAGGCGTTTAATGATTCAACATCACGATACTGATCAATGGATGTGAAATTTGGATTTGTCATCCCAATTTCTTCACCTTGGTAAATATACGGTGTACCTTGCATCATAAATAAAGTTGTCGCAAGCATTTTCGCTGACTCCTGATGATATTTTCCATCATCACCGAATCGTGAAACTGCCCGAGGCTGATCGTGATTGCACCAGAACAAGGCATTCCATCCCCCACCTTCATGCATGCCGACTTGCCAATCTGATAGAATTTGTTTTAACTCTATAAAGTCAAACGGTGCTTTCGTCCACTTCTCTCCATTTGGATAGTCAACTTTTAAATGATGGAATTGGAACGTCATCGATAATTCTTCACGTTCCGGATTCGTGTATTTGATACAGCTTTCCAAATTTGTTGACGACATTTCACCGACTGTGAGCATGTTGTATTTAGAAAAAACATTTCGGTTCATTTCATGTAAAAATTCATGGATTCGTGGGCCATCCGTATAAAACCTACGTCCATCTCCGATATCATCATCAGGGAAATCTTGATTTTTGGAAATAAGATTAATAACATCTAGCCTGAAACCGTCAATTCCTTTTTCAGCCCAAAAGCGCATCATATCGAATATTTTTTCTCTTAACGTTTCATTTTCCCAGTTTAAATCGGCTTGAGTTACGTCAAACAAATGCAAGTAATATTGTCCTGTTTTCTCATCCAGCTGCCAAGCCGGTCCACCAAATTTTGACTGCCAGTTATTCGGAAGACCACCATTTTTTGGATCTTTCCAAATATAGAATTCTCGAAAAGGATTGTCTTTGGATGATCTCGCCTGTTTAAACCATTCATGTTCAGTGGAGGTATGGTTGACAACGAGATCTATGATAAGTTTCATCCCACGTTTATGTGTTTCTTCCAACAGCTGCTCAAAATCCTCCATTGTTCCATAGGACGGGTCAATCGCATAATAATCGCTAATATCATAGCCATTGTCATTTTGAGGAGATTGGTAAATTGGCGTTAACCAAATGACATCAGCACCTAATTTTTTTATATAATCAAGTTTCTCAATAATCCCTTGGATATCTCCAGTTCCCGTACCCGTTGTATCGTTAAAACTTTTCGGGTAAATTTGGTAAACGGTAGATTTTTTCCACCATGCTTCTGTTTTCGTCATCATGTATGCTCCTTTCAAATGATGGTTTGATAAAAATAGATAGAAGCCTCAGCTCCAGTGTTTTTTAGGAGCTAAGGCAGCTTATCAAATTAGTGACGCCCTTAATCTGTCAATTTCCGTTTCGCAATAATATAGGTGATAACAAAAGGAACTACGATAACAATCAACATTCCAATGAAAAAGGCGCCCATACTGTTTGCTATAGATAAAAAGCCTGGAATTCCACCAACACCGATGGAAGAAGCTTGTACATCACTTATCGTAATATATGCACCGGCAATTGCCGCTCCAATGATTGCTGCTACAAATGGATAACGATATTGTAAATTAACTCCGAACATGGCTGGTTCTGTAACCCCTAACCATGCTGATATTCCAGACGTTCCTGCTAGACCTTTTAGTTTTTCACCTTTAGCCACTAGGAACATAGCAAATACTGCAGATCCTTGTGCAATATTGGAAAGTGCCACAATTGGCCATAGGAATGTCGTTCCTGTGCTACCAATTAATTGTAAGTCTACTGCGAGGAATGTATGATGCATCCCAGTAATTACTAAAGGAGCATAGAACAATCCATAAATTAGACCACCAATTAGAGGAACCGCTTCAAAAATCGCTACTAATCCATTAGTGATCCAGCCTCCAATTGCAAATGTAACTGGTCCAATTACTATGAATGCTAAAAATCCAGTTACGAGTAGAGCAACAGGAGCCACTACCAATAATTGCAAGGAGTCGATTACGCGTTTTTTCAGCCATTTTTCTATACTTGCAAGCACCCAAGCTGCCACTAATACAGGCAACACTTGCCCTTGATAACCCATCATATTAACTTCCAATCCGAAAAGGTTCCATGTTGGTGCTTCGCCATTTGCCGCTGCGACTGCATAATCACTTGCTGGCATTAAGGCTGGATGAACGAGAATTAAACCGAGCACAATCCCGAGCAACGGGTTACCACCAAAACGTTTCACTGCCGACCAGCCGATAAGCGCAGGTAGGAACGTAAACGCTGTATTAGCAATGACGTTGATCATGTCCGCAACGCCAGCCCAAGATGGATACATTTCAATTATTGGCTGATCTGTAAAAATCGGGTTTACTAGTATATTATTAAGTCCGAGCAACAAACCTGCCATTACAATTGCCGGAAGGATTGGGATGAAGATATCAGCGAGAACTTTAATCCCACGTTGAAGTGGATTTAATTTTTGCCCACCGACAGCTTTCACTTCATCTTTCGTTGCTTCCTTAATACCTGTTTCATGAACCATTGCCTTGTAAACTTTATCAACGGTACCTTGACCAATCACAATTTGAAATTGTCCATTTGCAGAAAACGTACCTTTTACAACATCTATTTTTTCTAATTTATTTTTGTCTACAATGTCTTCATTGTCTAATGCAAAGCGTAGTCTTGTAACACAATGAGTTGCTGCATTAATATTTTCGATTCCACCAATCGCTTCAACAATTTGCTTTGCCTCTTCGCTATATTCCATACCAGATTGAGTGACTACTTTTTCTTTTGAGCTCTCTTCAGATTGACCTTTCAATGTGATTTCCAACAATGTTGATTCCCCGGCGATCACCGTACCATCATTGGTTTTTCTAATACTTTGAACTAGCTCACCAGTTGTAATAATGACCGGAGTAATATGACTTGCTGCTTTTTTCTTAATTAGCTGTAAATCAAATGTTAGTAACAGATCTCCGGCTTTAACCTTATCACCTTGCTCAACATGAATTTCAAAACCTTCTCCATCCATATGAACAGTTTCCAAACCAACATGAATGAGCAATTCAATTCCTGACGTTGACTTTAAACCAATCGCATGCTTTGTTGGGAACGTAACGACAACTTCCCCATCAATAGGTGCAACCACTTTACCATCTGTAGGCTCAATTGCCAGACCATCGCCCATCATTTTCTCTGAAAATGTTTGGTCCGGTACATTTTCAAGCGCGACAACTTTACCAGTTAGTGGCGCTACAAGGATTTCTTTATTCCTTGCTTGATTATTCGTCATGTTGTTCACTCCAATTCTTTAACAATGATTTTATATCTCCCTAAAATATCCTCATCTTAGAAATATGAGCTTCCCTTGTAAGAATATGTTTTTACTTAAATCCATCTTGTATATACATCGACTTAAAAAACACTAAACTTGTATATACATGATTCTAGTTTAACTTGTATATATATTTTTTGCAAGTGCTTACATAAAAATTCTATAATTAAATTTTTCTTCTATTATAAAAAAACGTCTCGTAATAATCTGCTACGAGACAGGCACTTTGAATCTTTTTATTTATTTATTTATTTTTTTATTAAAAAAATACATAGATCGCAAAAAAAGAGCTTAAACAACAATTTAAGGAAGCCTCCGTTGAAGCAGGTGTTTACCAAAATTTAAATACGGTTAATAATAAAGTTCTAGTGGGAAGTACTTTGAATTTAAAAACGATAAACGGGATATGTAAGTTAAGTTAGTATTCACAACTGATTGAAAGAACATTAATCTCAAACTTTCCAATAAACGTTATTCGGTAGTCTGAGTAAATAACCTTCGCTCTGTTCGATTATTTTCCCTGTTTGTATATCTCTCACAATAACATTTTCGCGATAATCCGGATCCTCGTACCACTCTGAAAAATATAACTCATTTTCAATACGGAATAATATAGTCTCTGTTTTTCCAATTGCGATTTTCTTTTTTTCTGGCCAAATTATTTCGTAATAACCATCATTCCCACTTCTTCCAAGAGTAAGCGGTGTAGTTTCTAGCATTAAGTTATAGCAGTCTTCAACTTCTGATAAAGACAGTTCAACAATAACTCCTAATTCTTTTTTCTCAGGGATATATTTGGTTATTTTTATAAGTTCAGTAGAAAAATCGACAACTAAAAAGTTTAAATGGCCATTATTCCATATCGGTTTTTCAACGTAAATATTTTCTTGAACTTTAAATGGTGAATGTACCTCTCCATCCGGATAATGTATTAAATGATAATTCATCCCCTTGAAATAGCCATTTTCCTTATATATAATTTCGGCCTCATATAAATCACAAAAGTCACATCCAGGCTCCTTAGCAGCATACCATTCTATTGTCCCTTCAATCTCTTCTGGGTAGCTATTTGAAATACCTTTTATATTCGTAATTTTAATCATCCACATCCCCCCCTTTTTAACTAATCATAATTAAATTTGAAGTTATAAACCATTCATTCGATTCATTTTTTACTGTAACACCATTAAACCCTTCCACATCTACATATCCTTCTCTAATAAGATCGTTCACATTAATACTATTATCCGTAAAAAGTTTACTTTCATTTGTATACGCAAGTTTAGCTGCATTAATAATAGTTAGTGCATCATTAACTGTAGCTTTATCTTTCGAATCTTGAATAACATTACTTAACATCGGTACTGCAATCGCAGCAATAATGCCTAAAATTACTAACACAGCTAACAACTCAACTAAAGTAATTCCCTTTTGATTTCTTATTACTTGTGTATCGAAACCTTTTTTATTTTGTTCCATTTTCAATATCCTCACTTTTCATTTTATATTTGAGCTGTACTGTTTGTCATTATTCCAACTCATTTGTAATAGCGAGGAAATTTAGTTTACAGAAGTTAAAATTGAATAAAATTATTTCAAATAAGATAAGGTAAAAGCTCCCCAGAAAACATTGTCAAGAATCACGAAAAAAGCACGGCCCATCACAGGATACCGTGCTTTTTAGTAGAATCTGATTCATAAATAATTTTTAAACAAGCTTATTGTTTAGCTACAAAATTTGGAATTGCTTCACTCCAAAGTTTATGAAGTTCAGCAACTGCATCATCAATAATTTGTTTACCGTCTACAGAAACTTTTAATGAACCATCGTTTGTTACCGTTCCAATTTGAACTGCTTCTGCATACATTTTTTCAAATGCTTCTTTGTTTTCAGGTTTAACTGTTACTAAAAATCTTGATTGTGATTCACTAAATAATGCTACTGTTGGATCACCTGATACGTTCACTTCTGCACCTAAACCTTTACCAGTAAATAAACTTTCAGCTAACGCAACTCCAAGTCCACCTTCTGATAAATCATGTGCTGATACGACAAGCCCTTCTCGAATTGCACTTGTAAGTAAACTTTGACGTTTTGCTTCAACTTCTAAATCAATTACAGGTGCTTTACCTGTATATTTGCCAGCTACTATATTTTGTAATTCGCTACCGCCAAATTCTGGTAATGCTTCACCAATTAAATAAATTAGATCACCATCGTTTTGAAAATGGCTTGGTGTTACATATTTCGTATCTTCAATTAATCCAACCATGCCAATAATTGGCGTTGGAAGTATTGGTTCGTCTTTTGATTGATTATACATTGAAACATTTCCACTAATAACTGGTGTATTTAATGCAAGACATGCCTCACTGATTCCATCAATACTTTGTTCCATTTGCCAAAATACTCCTGGATCATTCGGATTTCCGTAGTTCAAACCATCTGTAATCGCAAGTGGTTTTGCACCAGAACATACAAGATTACGCGCTGCTTCAGCAACAGCAATTTGGCCACCTACTTTTGGATTTAAATAAATGTAGCGTGAATTGCAGTCTGTTGTAATCGCAATTGCTTTTTCCGTTCCTTCAATTTTCACTACAGCTGCATCTGAACCAGGTCCTACAAGTGTATTTCCTTGTGCCTCAGAACTATATTGTTTGTACGCCCATTCTTTACTTGCAATTGTAGGTTGTTGCAATAGTTTTCTTAACATCTCTTGATGATTGTCAACGGCTGGCACTTCATTTTCCATTGCTTGGAATTCTTGATAATAAGATGCTTCCTTCGCTGGTAAATGATAAACTGGTGCTTCATCTGCTAAAATATTCACAGGAATATCTGCAACAACTTCTCCATGTTGTTTAATACGGAAAGTTTTTTCTTCAATTACTTCACCGATTACCGCTGCATCGACATCATGTTTCGCAAAAATATCAACAATTTCCTGCTCACGACCTTTTTTTGCAACTAATAACATCCGCTCTTGTGATTCAGAGAGCATAATTTCATAGGCAGACATTCCTTCTTCTCGTAGTGGAACAAGGTCAAGATTTAACTCTATTCCAGTACCTGCTTTCGCTGCCATTTCACTTGCAGAAGATGTTAAACCAGCTGCACCCATGTCTTGCATACCAACTAGTGCATCAGAATGAATAACTTCTAAACAAGCTTCCATTAGCTTTTTTCCGATTTCTGGGTTTCCAATCGCTACTGCAGATTTATTTTCTTCATCAGCCTCTACGACATCGGAGGAGAATGTTGCACCACCGACACCATCTTTACCAGTATCGCCACCTGCATAAATGACAACATTACCTACACCTGCAGCAACACCTTTTTGCATGTCATCATGAGAAACTAGACCAACAACCATCGCATTCACTAATGGATTTTCTTCATATTGATTGTCAAATTGAATTTCGCCACCAACAGTTGGCACTTCAACGACATTACCGTAGCTTGAAATTCCACGAACTACTTCAGAAAACAACATTTTTGTATGATCATTATCAAGGTTACCAAATCGCAAAGAATTCATCGCTGCAATTGGTTTTGCTCCCATGGAAAATACGTCACGTAAAATTCCGCCGACACCTGTTGCAGCACCTTCGAATGGTTCAACGTAAGATGGGCTATTATGACTTTCTATTTTAAACACTACTGCTTGATTATCACCAATATCAACAACCCCAGCACCTTCACCAGGTCCTTGTAATACTTGACTGCCTTTCGTAGGGAACCTTCTAAGTAGTGGTTTCGAAGATTTATAACTACAATGTTCGGACCACATTGCAGAGAAAATACCCGTTTCCGTATAATTCGGGCGACGTTTTAATAAATCCTTCGCCATTTGGTACTCTTCATCTGTTAATCCCATTTCTTTGTAAATTTTCTTTTTTTCAATTTGCTCAGGGCTGATCTTATGTTGCGACATCAATAGTTCCCTCCTACAGAATTTGATTTGTGGCCCAAAACGCTTATATTTCAACGGAGAATATATTTCTTCTCATACATCCTCTGAACCACTTTTCCTCATGTGTACTCTATAATCATAGCCTCTTCGGAGGATTTTGACAATAAGCAAAACACGAACATTCCAAAAAAACTGTGAATTATTTTTGTTTTTCTCCCAAAAATCTTTCTCATTATGTTTAGAAGATTTGGAGGTTTTTAATATGTTAAAGAAAAAATGGGGGATTGTAGGAGGAACGGCATTACTATTATTAATCGTGATTGTTACTGCCGTTTTAACAATTCCAGAAAAAAGCGATGAAACCGCATCGAAATCCGATGCACAGATGGAACAAAAAATGGTAGAACTACTGAGAAGGAAGAAGAAAAACAAGGCCAATCACAAGAGGAAGCTTCTTTCGTGTGATATTGAGCGGTAATCGTGTAACTGCAATTAATTGGAACGCTACGCCTTATAAATCTCGTAACGTAAGTAAACAAGAACTAATTGACATTCTTGGTCCAGAAGAAGGAGCTTATGAATATGAATATGCACAAAAAGTAAGAAGAAACATCGAAAAAGCTGTTCGTGCCGCCGCTAATGCTGTTTACGGAAGTGGAACATCTCAAGCGAATTCATTCATATGATTTTCTACTTGAAGAAAACCTTCCACTCTTACCTCTGTTCTGTCTACTACGTTCAGGACGCTTTGTTTTTTTCATTTGTTCGCTTCTTTCTAAAAATGGACGATGTTTTTCAATTAAATGAAATAAGGTTGCTTGTTTTCTGCGGTTCGTTGTTTTTATCACAACTTGTTTAATCTCTTCGACTGTTACTTTTTCAGCTTTCACTTCGATAAATTCTGACTCATCCATGTATTTTTTGGCAAGAGAACGAATTGTAAATGCTTTTTTATTTTATGAAATTCTTTACCCCAACATTTAGTATAGAACCTTTTTTCATTGCGAACTCATAGTTCTGGGGCTGTCACGACCTTTTCTCTACTTCTACTAAAAAAATAGCAGCACAGACCTTGACCGCGGTCTGTGCTCTAATCTTAATATGTTTTTATTCACATGAAATGAAGTTAAGGATTTCTTCTTTTGTCGGTAAGGACGAAATTGCACCTTTTCCTGTTGTTGTGATCGCACCGCTTGCATTGGCAAAGGTGAGGATTTCTTGATGGTGCTCATTTAATACATCTATTAAGTTATCATGGTTTACTTCTTTTTCGAGTAGTTTATATAAAAAGCCACCGATAAAGGCATCTCCTGCACCTGTAGTATCCTGAACCTCAACTTTGAAACCAGTTGATTCATATTTGGCATTCTTCGTGTAAAGGTCGGCTCCATTAGCTCCTTTTGTGTAAATAACGGCTTTTACATCACCTGTGAATAAGCTTTCAATCGCCTCTTTTTCATTAGTGATTCCTGTGATAAACGCTAATTCTTCATCGGAAATTTTGATGATATGTGCTTTCGGAATAAATTCTAAAATCGTTTGTCGACATTTCTCTGCACTGTTCCATAATGGAAGGCGAACGTTTGGATCAAAGCTAATGATTCCCCCATTTTCTTTAACAAGTCCAATTGCTTTTTCATGGGCTTTTTTCATTGGACTTTCGACTAGATCGACGGAGCAAAAATGTAAAATATCTCCTTTGACAAACCAACTTTCTTCAATTTCATCTTCTGAAAGCAAAAGATCTGCAGAAGGATTGCGATAGAAGGAAAAATCACGTTCACCATCTTCGCGCAGTGAAACAAATGCTAATCCTGTATTCGCTTCCTTTGTTCGCTTTATTTTATCTGTTTTCACACCGATTTTTTGTAACTCTTCAATTAAAAAGTCACTAAAGGCATCCATTCCAAGCTTTGTGATCATTGCAGATTCTGCCCCAAATTTCGCAACAGCTGCTGCAACGTTTGCTGGGGCTCCCCCAGGTGCACGTTTAAAAGATTGGACATCCTTTAACGCTTTGCCTTTTTGCATTGGAATAAAATCAATTAACACTTCACCAATTGAAAATAAGCGCCCCATTGTTTAAACCTCCCTTTTAATTCATAGTGGATAAGTTATATTTCGTTGTGTCTAATGTAACTTTTCCGTTTCGTGCAAAGAAGCGAATATCTTTGCTTTCAGGTCTTGGAAAAATTCGGCTCGTAAATACTTCAACGCCGTCATTGATAAAAATTTCGACAGAAGACGTATCAACAAACAGATGAAGCTTTAACGTATCCCCTTCAACGCTGCACGTTCTTGTTGTTCCATATTCTTTAGCTGGAACCTCCCCTGAATGGGTACGGTCTAAGGTCACTTTTTGTTCCTTTCTGTTATAGGAGATGACCGTTTTTTCATCATTACATGACCGGAATTCAATCCCGACTTCATCTGCTTCCATGTTCGTAAATTCACAAATAAGTTCATACGTCGTCCCATTGAATCCTTCATACATTTTTTTCTCATCATCGAGAATATCTTTCACATTTACCGAATCTTGTCGCAATGCTTCTAGTTCTTTTACAGGACACTGAATAAGCTTTCCATTTTGAACGGTCAACTCTCTCGGTAATGTTAAACAATGAGCCCACCCATCCTTATCAGTTGGATACTCGATTTCGGGAAGACCCATCCACCCGACTAAAAGGCGACGTCCCTTATGGTCAATTGTCGTTTGTGGTGCATAAAAGTCAAATCCACGGTCTAACTCAACAAACTTTCCGTGTTCAAAAACTTTTGTCTTTAAATCTAGTGTGTTCCCTAAAAGATACCCAGATTGATAGATATTTTGAAATTCATCTCCCTTTGGCTCTAACCCTTGTGGTGAGAAGATCAGCACACCTTTTCCATCTAGTTCAAAATAATCGGGACATTCCCACATAAATCCAAATTCCTTTAATTTTGTTTGAACCTCACCTTCAAATGTCCAATTTTTTAAATCAGGTGATGAATAAAGAACAATACAACCTGTTTTGTTTTCCCTCTGTGCCCCGATGACAGCATAAAATGTGTCATTTTCCTTCCAAACTTTCGGATCTCGATAATGATCGGTATAACCTTTTGGAACTTCTTTAATAACCGGCTCTTGTAATTTTTCAATACGACCATTTTCATTCATTACCGCTAAGCATTGATATGGATGACGAACCCAATTTTCATCTCTTGTATTTCCTGTATACATTAAATGGAGCTTACCGTCATGACAAATAGCACTACCTGAATAAGCTCCGTGAGAATCAAAATAATCGTTCGGCTTAATTCCAATTCCGACATTTTGCCAATTGACAAGATCTTTTGATTTTGTGTGATACCAATATTTTAATCCATGAACAGGACCTAGCGGAAACCATTGATAAAACAAGTGATATTCTCCGTTAAAATAAGAAAAACCATTTGGATCATTTAAAAGTCCCGTTACTGGTTGAATATGAAATTTCTGACGCCAAATGCTTTTGTTGACTTTTTCTTTTAATGCATTCAATTCTTCTTTTGTCGCTTCTTCGATTCGGCGATACCGTTGTTTTCTCGTCCATTCCATCTTTAAACCTCAAACTCCTTCACGATATAAACACAGGGCCTGACCTCTTTTTAAGAATCAGACCCAATATTTAATTTATTAAGATGCTTTTTCTGCTGCTTGTTCTTTTTTCGCTGCACGTTTCGCTAAAATGATGGTTGTTACGAATGCAACGATGAATGAAATAACCATTCCAATTACGTATGGAACTATGGAATCTGGACGAATTGAAATAATACCTGGTAAACCTGCTGCTCCAAGCGCAACAGCTTTTACTTTAAAGATCGTAATAAATGCGGATGATACAGCTGCACCTGTAATAGCACCAATAAATGGATAACGAAGCTTCAAGTTAACACCAAACATAGAAGGCTCTGTAATTCCTAAAAGAGCCGAAATACCAGCTGCGGATGCAATACCTTTAATTTTCTTATCATTAATAATCATAAAAACAGCTAATGTTGCTGCACCTTGAGCTACGTTTGACATAGCCGCAACAGGGAAAATAAACGAACCACCTGTTTTAGCAAATTCTGCTAATAATTGTGTTTCAACTGCAATAAAGCTATGATGCATACCTGTAATAACGATTGGGGCATAAACTAAACCGAATAACGCACCACCAATGAGTCCCGTAGTATCATATAACCAAACAAGTCCGTCTGTTAATAAGTTACCTGCAGAACGAGTAATCGGTCCTACTGCTGTAAACGTTAAAATTCCTGTAATAAAAATCGTTAACAATGGCGTTAATAAGTTATCAAGTGCAGACGGAATATATTTGCGTAAGAATTGTTCTGTTTTCGCTAAAATAAAGGATGCTGCTAATACAGGTAATACGGTCCCTTGATAACCGACTTTTTCAATTTCAAATCCGAAAATACTCCAAACTGGAATTTCACCGTTCACTAAGGCGCTACCATAACCCCAACCATTTAATAAATCAGGGTGAACCATTAACATACCTAAAGTAGCTCCTAAGTATGGGTTACCACCAAAGCGCTGTGTAGCGGAGAAACCAATTAAAATTGGTAAAAAGACAAATGCCGCATTGGCAAATGTATTAATAAGTGCTGCTAAGTCCGCTATTTCTGGATATGCATCAATGAGGGACTTACCTTCAATAATTAGATCCTTTGCCGTTAATACGTTATTAATTCCCATTAAAAGACCGCCAGCAACAATGGCAGGAATAATCGGAACGAAAATATCAGAAAGTAGCTTCACTAAACGTTGAATTTGATTTAAATTTTTCGATCCAGCATCTTTCACATCTTTTGTAGACATTTCTTGAAGTCCAGTTAATTTGGTCAATTCTTGATAAACTTTGTTAACTATACCTGACCCTAAAATAATTTGGAACTGTCCACCCGTTGAAAAAGTTCCTTTTACATCGTCCATTTTGTCAAGCGCTTCTTGATTT
>NZ_JAACYS010000025.1 GCF_009996845.1 Pallidibacillus pasinlerensis
AACTTTTATTTCTCCTCTAATTTTAATAGCTTACCTTTACATTTCCCACATACAAATCGACTAGTATTCACTCGTCTTTTCCGATAATAAATATACTTACAAGATTGGCATTGATAGCGATGAGTTTTTGTTGGTTTTTTCGCTTGGTATTCGATCGGTAAAGGGGTACAAAACCTCGGAGCTCCGACCTTTTTTGCTAATAGTTTAAAATCACGATCCTTATGTTGATACCCCATTTTATTTTGATGTAGATGATAGTGGCATAATTCATGTTTAATAATTCCAATTAACTCTTCTTCACCATATACATCATAATACTTCTTATTAATCTCTATATTACCAGTTTGTAATAAGTATCTTCCTCCAGTCGTGCGAAGTCTCTTATTAAAACTCGCCTCATGGCGAAAGGGCACTTGGAAATATTTTAAAGAAATCTTCTCGACTAATTTTTGCAATTGCATATCATCCACTTTTTTTCACCTATAAACTTAATTTTTATTGGAACTATTTATTTTATGCAACATGACAACCTATATAATCATAAACTGAGTATAAGTATTGATTAATAAAATAAATAATAAAAACTTATTTATATTTTTAACCTCTTACAATAAGGAGGATTTATTATGCCTACTTGGTTAAAGGTTCAAATCCAACGGGCATTTTACGAAAAGAACAGATATCAAATTAAATTACTGAATCAATGTTGGTACTTTTATTATAAACATCTCTCATAGTTTTCATTTGCCTAAATTGGGTTTCAGCCTAAAATAATATGTTTTTTACTCCCTAGTCAATCTCCGTAATAATTATTTTATACATCCTTTATCCCAGCCATTTTTTCAAAAGTTCATATGTAGGAAAGCTGCAGTATTACACTGCAGCTTTTTTACTCTTTAATCATCGATAATGCTATTCTACCTTTTTTCACGTCTACATCCGCAACCCAAACCGTTACGATGTCACCTACAGAAACAACGTCTAATGGATGTTTCACATAGTTGTTACTCATTTTAGAAATATGGACTAATCCGTCTTGTTTTACTCCAATATCAACAAAGGCACCAAAATCAACAACATTACGAACGGTACCTTGCAGCTCCATACCTGGTTTTAAATCTTCCATTTGTAAGACGTCTTTTCTTAATAACGGTTTTGGTAAATCATCTCGAGGATCACGTTCTGGACGTTTCAATGCGTCAAATATATCTTTTAATGTTAAATGACCTACTCCTAATTTTTCGGCCATCTCTGAAATATTAATTTCATTCAAACGATTGATTAAACCTTCCGTTCCAATGTCTTCTTTAGTCATATTAATTGTTTCAAGTAAAGATTCAACTACCGGATAGTTTTCCGGATGGATACTTGTTCGGTCTAATGGTTCATCTCCATCAATGATTCGTAAGAAACCAATACATTGTTCGTAAGTTTTTGCGCCTAAGCGGGGAATCTTTTTCAATTCATTTCGATTTTTAAATTTGCCGTTTTCTTCACGATATTTTTTAATATTGTTGGCAACTGTTTTTGATAGACCCGAAACATATTGTAATAAAGATACAGATGCAGTATTTACATTAACACCCACTTGGTTAACTACCGTTTCAACAACGAAAGTTAAGGAATCTTGTAATTTCTTTTGTGAAACATCATGTTGGTATTGTCCGACACCAACTGATTTCGGATCAATTTTTACGAGTTCAGCAAGCGGGTCTTGCAATCTCCGGGCAATAGATACGGCACTTCTTTCTTCAACTTGTAAGTCCGGAAACTCTTCTCTTGCTAAATCCGAGGCTGAATAAACACTTGCTCCCGCTTCATTAACAATTAAATAAACGATACCTGTACCGTCTATTTTCAACAGTTCAGCTATAAACTCTTCCGTTTCTCGGGATGCCGTTCCATTCCCGATTGCAACCATTTCAATGCCGTATTTCTTCAGAATATCCAGCACTTTTTCCTGCGCTTCTTTTCTTTTCGCATTTGGTGGATGTGGATAGATGACATCTATATGGAGCACCTTTCCAGTTTCATCCACGACAGCTAGTTTACAACCTGTCCGATAGGCAGGGTCGACACCGAGAACCATTTTCCCTTTTAACGGTGGCTGTAATAAAAGTTTTCGTAAATTCTCTGAAAATACGACAATTGCCTGTTCCTCCGCCTTATCTGTTAATTCATTTCGCACTTCACGTTCAATCGTAGGCTGAATTAAACGTTTATAACCATCTTCAATGGCAGCCATTACTTCTTCTGCTACAGGTGATCGGGATTTTACTCCAATAAACGTCTTATTTAAATAGTTTAGGATTTTTTCAACATCCGGCTTAATCGAAACTTTTAATACATCTTCTTTCTCTCCGCGATTTAACGCTAAAACACGGTGAGGAACAATGCGACTTACCGGTTCTTCATATTCATAGTACATCTCATATACTCGTTTCTCATCCTGATCCTTATTTTTAACAGAAGATTGGATAATTCCATGTTTTAACGTTTCAAAACGAATCCATTTTCTAACTTCAGCCTGATCCGAAACATATTCAGCTATAATATCTTTTGCACCATTGATTGCATCTGAAGGAGTATGAACTTCTTTTTCTTCATTTACATACTTTGTCGCTTCTTCTAGTAAATTACCTTGTTCCGGTAATGAAAGCATCCAATTTGCCAATGGCTCAAGACCACGTTCTTTAGCAATACTCGCTTTTGTGCGTCTTTTTTGTTTATAAGGACGGTACAAATCTTCCACTTCTTGGAGTTTTGTAGCCCGATTAATTTTCTTCACTAAATCATCCGTTAATTTCCCTTGTTCATCGATTATACGAATAACTTCCGCTTTCCGTTGTTCTAAGTTCATTAAGTAATTCCAACGATCTAATATATCACGTATAACGACTTCATCTAAAGCACCGGTTACTTCTTTCCGATAACGCGCAATAAAAGGAATTGTATTCCCTTCTTCCGTTAAGTCTATAACGTTTTTTACTTGTGAAAGTTTAATTGATAGTTCTTTAGCTACTTGTTTCATTAAATTAACTTGTTTTTCATTCTTTTGAGTATCGACTACTTTTTCCAATGTATTCACTCCCAATGATTTTAAAAAACTAAACGGGTATCAAAGTCTCATATTTTTCAAAGATAGTCATTCTTTTTGCGCTAACAACGGACCCTATTTAATTTTAGACATTTCTACCTTTCAATTGCAAACAACTTCCTCCATATATTGAATCCATTCAGAAAAAGCTTGTAAAAAAACAAAAAGATAAGTCAATGAGACTTACCTCTAATAGCAGGCAGAACTACAGCATAGAGAAAAAATTAGTAAAATACACAAAATAATTGCTTACATCGTTCACGATTACTTGTACTTCTCTCCCCGTCTTTGTAGCTAGTTTTGTTGTTAGATATGTGCTAGGATATGACCTTTCCCGATATAAATCCGTAAAGTTATGTACAAAAAAACGCTCTTATTCTTGAAGAGCGTTACTTTGTTGTGTATAACTAAAATTCGATTAATCCTAAACTGATTTGCAAAGCTTCATCAACTTTTTTCATCATTCCATCATCTAAATGTGTAATTTTATCAGTTAATCTTTGCTTATCAATTGTTCGAATTTGTTCTAGTAAAATTACTGAATCACGTTCAAATCCATATTTTTTCGCATCAATTTCCACATGTGTTGGTAATTTAGCTTTTTGAATTTGAGCAGTAATTGCTGCAATGATTACAGTAGGACTAAACCGATTCCCGATGTCATTTTGCAATATGAGAACAGGACGGACGCCTCCTTGTTCTGAACCAACAACAGGGGAAAGGTCGGCAAAGAAAACGTCGCCTCTTTTAATGATCAAAGGCTTATCCTCCGCTTACTAATCTCTCTACTGTATGTTCTGCCTCATATTCTGCATGAAACGCTTCAGATGCGATGGACAAATTAATTTTGGCCATCTCCATATATCCCCGTCTCATTGATTCGCGAATGTGTCTTTTTTTTCTTTCGCGTAAAAATTCTTTTGTAGCCTGATAAATTAGTTCATCTCGATTTACTTTTTCTGTTTTAATAAAACCATCAATTTCTAACAACAGACTTTGAGGTAAATTCACTAAAATTTCTTGTGTTGCGCCGGTTTCAGACACAAAAGACACCTCCAACAACTCAACTAGTACTCCTTAGTAAATAGTAACATTTATTTACTGGAAAAGAAAGCTTTTTTCTTTTTGTCACCCTCAATATTATCGGCTAAAAAAACAGTTTTAATGCAAGTTGTTTCAATATTATTCACAATTTTACTGTAGGATATAGGAGAGAGTTAGAAACCTTTACCAAATCTTTGCCATCTTTATAAACTCGAGGTACTCGGTATGAAATGGTACATAGTACCTCATAATTAATTGTATCTAATTTTTGAGCAATTTCATCTACGGTAATTTCTTCATTACCTTGTTTCCCAATCAATGTTACAGGAGTTCCAACCGGATACTGTTTTGGTAATTTCACCATACATTGGTCCATACATATTCTGCCAACAATTGGGACTCTTATTCCATCAACCAAAACTTCTTGACCTTGTAATTTTCTCAACCACCCATCTGCATAACCAATTGGGATCGTACCAATCCATTCATCTTCTTCAGCTCTATATGTGCACCCATAACTGATACTTGATCCTGCTTTAACTCTTTTTACTTGAATTAATTTTGAATGGAGTGACATTGCCGGTTGTAATTGAATCGGAAGATCATCTTTTATTTCAAGTGCAGGCGTTAAGCCATACATTACAATGCCACATCTTACTAGGTTAAAATAGCTTTTTTTATGAATTAATGTTCCGGCACTATTTGATGCATGTATCCACTTAGGTTTCTTATCAACAACTTGTAAATACTGTTTAAACTTAAATAATTGCTCTTCGTAATAAGAGTTGTCTTTCGAATCGGACATAGCAAAATGCGTAAAGATACCATCTAGTTCTACATTTTTCGTATTAGATATCATCGTTAAAATATCAATTAGTTCTTTTTCTTCACGAACTCCAATCCGTCCCATACCTGTATCTATTTTTACATGGGCTTTTAAAGGGATTTCGGATAAATAGGATTCCGCTTTTTCTAACCATTCCTTTTGATAAACAGTCATAGCAATATTATTTTCGGCAGCTATTTCAGCATATTCAGGAGGGCAATATCCTAGAACTAAAATTGGTGCTTGAATTCCTTTTTTTCTTAAAAAAACCCCTTCTTCTAGTAACGCCACCGCAAGAGAATGAGCGCCTGCTTTTAGGGCCGTTTCTGCTACTTCCAACGCACCATGTCCATAGCCATTTGCTTTAACGACGGCCATCATCTTTGTTTCTTTTGGTAGTACACTTATAATGGATTTAATATTGTTTCTTATTGCATCAAGTTGGACTTCTGCCCATGTTTGACGATAAAATGTGTGATTCAAAAGGATACACTTCCTTTTTATATTTGAATGATTAAAACGAAATTCTTTTATGAGTATGTTAATTTATATATTATTTATTAAAAATGACGTTCTGTCAATGTAACACGGTGATACATTAGAATAGGGAAAATCCACCATTTTTGTAATCGTTGTAATAGTAGTTTTTGATGATTTTGCCAAAATAAAAGAGCCGCCATAGTAGACAGCTCAACACAATAAGTTTAGCTTACTTTTCAATCGCAACGCCTTGGACTGATTTTGCTAACATTACCATTTCTTCTCTCGTTAAATCATTTGAAGCAATCATATATTCTACGTTGCCTTCTGTCCAAGTTAATGAGTAATCGGTTAATGCTCCAATAGTAAACCCTAAATCAACCGGATCGCCTTTGACAGGTGTTGGAGACATTAATGCAGTTTCAGCCACCGTGACATGTTCCTGCATTAACGTAAATGATTTTTCACCATCATATGTTAATATTACCCGTTTACCATTTTGGGTAGCTACTTCTTCTTCATCTACTAAATTTGTTCCAGGGATTTCTTCCGTCGGTACTTTTACTGTAAAGTCGTAATCTAGCGATTCTTCTTGGTTAGATGTAACAGGAACTTCCATTTGTGCACTCGTCATATTTCGATTTAAATCAAAGGAGCCTTCATCAAATTTCGCATCAAATTCTACTTTTGAAAATTCCACGGTTAGCTTGACGTTTCTGTCTTGGTCCATTACTTCTAATTTAAGTGGAGCTAAATCTTTCTTATTAAATGTAATTTCTTGAATTGGTAACATTTTATTATATTGATAACGCGTCTTTGTTTCAAATACGTAATGCTCTTCTGTTTCTGTAAACTTCGCTTCTTCATCTTCAACTACATCTTGTACCAATGATTCAAATAAATACGGCTGACTTGAGTTTTTCGGCCAATCGCTTTGGAACTTGAAACTTTTGTTTAAGGCAGGCGTTAAAACATATACCCCTTCTTTGTTTCGTAGAATCATTTGACTTTGTTCCCGTTCAGCATTTTTCATATGCACCCGGTACTCTTCCGGTTTATTATGCCAGACTTCAATTTGGTACTCTTGAGCATCTGCTCCCATCGTTAGAGTCATTTTTGCATCTAACTTATACCCATTCATTGATTCGGCCTTTGCATTTAAATCTTTTAAGACATCTTCCTGGGATTTTGCACCACAAGCTGTTAAAATTAGCATTAAAATCAAACTGGCAAAAAGTATGACCCATTTCCTCTTCATCGTTTCATCCCCTTTTGTTTCATTTCCTACGAGGAGAAGTCTTGTCTCCCTATATTTCACTTTGAATATATGAGACAAACCTTTGAATTATGATAATTTGTTGGACATACTTTTTGCCTTTTAAAAAGTTAGTTATTAAGGGCATTCGTTAATTATTTACTTCTTCTATAATAACTTGCGCCAGCGCATATTGGTCAGAATGGGTAATTGTTAGATGAACTCCAGTTTGCATCGGTTTTACGATATGGGGCTTACCGCGATCATCTGTCACAATTTCGATATCTAGAAATGATAAATCTTTACCAATTCCTGTTCCATATGCTTTAGAGAAGGCTTCTTTAGCAGCAAAACGCCCTGCTAAATATTCAATTTTTCTCTTCTCAGATAAACTTTCAAACTTAATTCTTTCAGTTTCTGTTAATATGCGATTTTTGAATTTTGGATTTCGTTCATACGTTTGTTTAATCCGTTCTAATTCAACAATATCCATTCCAATTCCTTTAATCATAGAATACTCCTTCTAATCGTAACAGTTTTTCATATATATTAATTGTACAAGTATTTTACTCGACGGCAAAATATATAGGAGAGATAAATTCATGAAAGTGTTAAATGAATTGTTATACGCAATTAAAAAATTTCCAATCGTATCTACTATTTTAATCATTAATCTTATCGTTTATTTTCTCACGACGGTCCCAATTTTTCCGAATCGTTTAATTTTCCAACAACTTGCAGGCGTCAATATATTAATTTCACAAGGAGAGTGGTGGCGCCTATTCACACCGATTTTTGTTCACGGGGATTTTTATCATATGTTTTATAATGCCTTGATTTTTATTTTTGCTGGATATCAACTTGAACAATTAGTAAGAAAATCTACATTATTAATAATCTATTTCAGTTCGGGGATTTTCGCAAATGTTGTTACCTATTTATTAGCTCCACCTATATACATCCACGTTGGAGCGAGCGGTGCTATTTTCGGTTTATTAGGAGTGTTTGCCTGCCTAATATATTTTAAAAAGCTATCAACATATCATACACAATTAATAAGTATAATAATTTTATTTTCCATAATTTTTACCTTTTTTAGACCAAACGTAAATATATACGCCCACCTCGGAGGATTGGCTTGGGGGATACTATGTGGCTATTTAGTTGCAGAAAGAAAATTAAAATGAATTCTAAACAGTTTTTAAAAGGGGCTTTTAGATTAGCCCCTATAATTATTTGTTCTAAAGTGTTTTATTTAATGATAGAGTCAGCCCCCAATTATGGATAAATTGTTCTAACGCCTTTTCTTTATTTTGATACCCGCCTCCGACATGTAAAACACAACGATGGGTCGGATCAAGTCCAAACCCTTTGAGTAAATGCCGCTGAATATTTAACGTTTGTATCGTTTGGTTCAATATGTCTGCTTTTGGGGAATTCAATAAAACGAAATGATCTGGATGAAAATCCACCCGCATTTCTTTATGTTCAGCTAAAAATTGTTTTATTGCCGCCAATTCCTCTGTTAAAGGTGCAAAAAAGTCCCAATCCTGTAGTTCCGGATGGTTAGCCAACGGAATAAGCTTTGAACTGAAGCGAAAAAAATGTATTTCATTTTCTAAATTAGATCGTAATAGACGTAGACAGTTTGCTAAGTTTGATTGCGTAATTCTTTCTAATTTACGAATTGCAGCATTACGATTAGCTATTTTTGAAAATTGTGCAAAAGCCATTGTTTTGGATGGTGATGCATGTTTTAAATGAACACTCATTGCGACATATCCTAGGCGGACAACTGTCATTTGTAATCCTCTTTTCTATTGTCTTTCCTATTAGTTTTACCTTTTCTATTTGTTTCATGAGGGGAAATACAAGAATCGGGACTTCATTGAGCGATTATTAACGTTTCATGAGCGAACAATCAACTTTTATGAGCGATTTGTGCGATTTTATGAGCGACATTTCAATTTAATGAGCGGATCAAGATTCTATGAGCTATTCAGCATACTTTATGAGCGACTTTTATTACCTATTGAGCGATTTGAATTTTAAAAAGACGAAATTAATGCCGTATGAGCGATTCCCATTTGTCGACGAGCGAATTTTACTGTTCAATGAGCGATTCCCAAAGGATTTCATTTAAAGTCGATACAATTTGTGAGCAAGACTGTAATTTGACCAATTTCCCTCCATAAAAAATAGCGCTGAATCAATGATCAACGCTATTTATCGCATTATTATCTTTTTTTATCTCTACGGTTTTGTTGTTTTCCTGATCTTTGATTTCTACGTTTGAAATCTCTGCCACCGCCACCACTGCGGTTACCTTTTTTCGAGCCACCAAAGTTTTTCTTATCTCTTCTTAATGGTAGTGGTGCTTCGTAAGAAATTTTTACTGGTGTTGTATCCGGCTCTTTTACTAGCATTTTCATCATTGCAGAGATGACAGAAATTGCATCATGCTCTTCCAATAACTGTTCTGAAGCTTTTCGATACAATGATAAATCATTTTCATCAATTGTAGTATCTACTTTTTCAATAACAAGTTTTTGTTGACCTTCAATTGCTTCTGCAAGAGTCGGTACTTGCATTCGCTTCATTCGTTTCTTCGTTGTTTCTTCAACAGTACGTAAATAACCCATTTCACGTGGCGATACAAACGTAATCGCCATCCCTTGTTTTCCAGCACGTCCAGTACGACCAATACGATGGACATAACTTTCTGGATCTTGTGGAATATCAAAGTTATAAACATGTGTTACACCAGAAATATCAAGACCTCTAGCAGCAACGTCTGTTGCAACTAAAACATCAACGGAACCTTCTTTAAACTTGCGAAGAACACTCATTCGTTTTCCTTGTGATAAATCGCCATGAATTCCTTCTGCTGTGTAACCACGGATTGAAAGTGCTTCGGCAACTTCATCTACTCTTCGTTTTGTACGACCAAAAACAATCGCAAGTTCTGGTGATTGATAATCAAGTAAGCGTGTTAACGCATCAAATTTCTCAGGTTCATCTACTTTAATGAAAAACTGATCAATTTGTGGTACGGTCATTTCTTTCGCTTTCACTTTGACATGTTGCGGGTTTTTCATAAACCGTTCGCCAATACTTTTAATTCGATTCGGCATTGTTGCAGAGAATAACAGTGTTTGGCGTTCATCTGGTACACTGCTTAAAATCTCTTCAATATCTTCAATAAAGCCCATGTTTAACATTTCATCCGCTTCGTCAAGTACAACCGTATGAATGTCATTTAATCTGATTGTTTTACGTTTAATATGATCTAATAAACGTCCTGGAGTACCAACAATAATTGCTGGATTTTTTTTCAAGGCACGAATTTGTCGTGATATATCTTGGCCTCCATATACCGCAAGCACACGTGCATGCTTTTCATAGCCAATTTTATACAATTCTTCCGATACTTGAATAGCCAACTCTCTTGTAGGAGCTATAACCAACGCTTGAATATTTTTGTTTTTAGGATTTACCTTTTCAACTAAAGGAATTCCGAATGCTGCCGTTTTTCCTGTACCGGTTTGCGCTTGTCCTATTATATCAAATCCTTGCAAGCTTAATGGAATCGTCATTTCTTGAATTGGTGTCGTTTCTTCAAAACCAATACGTTTCAACGATTTTAAAGTTGCAGAACTTATTTGTAAATCTTCAAATTTTCCCAATGCTTTCAAACTCCTTCTTTTAACAAAAAAAACTCTCATACCTTTTTGAGAGTAATCATTCATTCAATATAGTCATTTCCAATAAGATTAATTTATATTACCACTAAATATTAGGTAATGCAATTTTTTTCTGAACAAGGCTAAGTATCATAAAACATTTTACAATTATTGTTAATTGTTTTCGCTCACTCTAATATATCAATACAAAGTGAGCGGAAAAGTTGATAACCAACGACTAAAATTCTTCTTTTATCGCTTCAACAACCTCTTCTAGTCTCATTCCTCTTGATGCTTTTACTAGAACGAACGAATTTTCATCAAGATATGTTTGAAGCTTTTTAATTAATTCCTGCTTATCCTCAAAGGAAAATACTCGATCTTGTTCGAAGTTTGTTCTCGCACCTTCCGCAATATATGATGCCAGCTTCCCATAAGTGAAAACATATTGAATCTTATTCGGATTTATATATTCACCAATTTCAATATGAAATTGCTTCTCTTTTGGTCCAAGCTCTAACATATCACCTAAAACAACTATCTTTCTTGAAAAACCTGATAATGTTGCCACTAAATCAATAACCGCTTTTACTGAAGTAGGACTTGCATTATACGCATCATTTAATATTTGAGCCCCATTAATACCACGAGTAATTTCCATACGCATCTCTGTTAACTTTATTTGTGCAAAGGCTGTATTCATCATTGGATACGAAACACCAAATTCATTTGCCACAATCATTGCAGCTAAAGCATTCATGACATTGTATTCTCCTAAAAACGGCAAATGAAATGTTAAGTCTGTGACGTTCGTTTTAAAAGCCGTTCCCGAATCATTAAATTCTATTTGATTAGCATAAAAGTCATTGTTAGTGCTTTTCCCGAAAGTCTTCGTTCTTATCGGTTTAGTTATCGACACTAATTGTTCTTTTAGAAGTGGCTCATCGCCAGGGTATACGAATAGACCGTTATCTTTTAAACCATTTACAATTTCTAATTTTGCTTTTGCGATTCCCTCTCGAGAACCTAGATCTTGTAAATGAGCATCACCAATATTCGTAATCAATGCTACATCAGGTTTAGCTAACTTCGTTAACAAGTCAATTTCGCCAAAATCACTCATTCCCATCTCAAGAACAGCAACTTCTGTATCTTCTTTTAAACTAAGAAGTGTAAGGGGTAAGCCAATATGATTATTAAAATTTCCTTGTGTTTTTTGTACTTTATAATTCACCGAAAGAAGCCCAGCCAATATATCCTTCGTTGTTGTTTTCCCATTACTACCTGTAACAGCAACAACTTTAATCGGTAATTGTTCACGATACTTTCCAGCAAGCTGTTGTAATGCTTCAAGCGTATCGTCGACAAAAATTATCGGTACATCTTGCGGAGGGTTTGGAACATCTTTTTGCCAAAGCGTTACACTTGCACCTTGCTTAAATGCGTCATGGACAAACTCATGTCCATCTCTATTTTCACCTTTTAAAGGAACGAATAAATTTCCGGATTGTATCTCTCTTGTATTTATTGATACCCCTGTTACAACTTTATTCGCGAATTGTAGTTCAAATTTTGCACCTGTAATCATTTCACTTATTTGTTCGAGAGTTCTTTTAATCATGAATCCCCCTCCTTTAATATTCCTTTATTTAAAAATAACAAGGGTTGGTAAAAAAATACAACCCTGTAACTTTGAATTCTCATTTTTTAGTAATTATGGAATTAATCTAGCGTATAACGAAGTTTTTGTTTTTCATTATAGCGTTCTAATCCTAATTCCACTAACCGATCAATTAATTGAGAGTATTCTAAGCCCGAATGTTTCCATAATAACGGGAACATACTTACAGGCGTAAAGCCAGGCATCGTGTTTACTTCATTAATGTAAACTTCACCATCTTTTGTTACGAAAAAGTCGGCACGGACTAATCCAGAACAATCTAACGCTTTAAACGCTTGTATAGCCATTTCCTTAATTGTTTCGTACGTTTCCTCAGGAATGTCGGCAGGAATAATTAAAGCTGTATTTCCATCTTCGTATTTCGCTTTATAATCATAAAATTCTGCTTTCGGAACAATTTCACCTACAACAGAACATTGAGGTTCATCATTACCAAGGACACCAATTTCAATTTCTCTTGCTTCAATACCTTGTTCAATAATAATTTTCCGATCAAATTGAAACGCCTCAACAAAAGCATCTTCCAATTCAGTCCGGTCGTTACATTTATTAATACCAACGCTGGATCCTAAGTTTGCTGGTTTTACAAAACAAGGATATGTTAAACTTTCTTCTACACGACGATAAACCTTTTCTTTATCTTGTTCCCACTCATGACGAAGAGCACTTACATAATCAACTTGTTTTAAACCTGCTTGAGCGAAAATGTTTTTCATGATTACTTTATCCATACCTGCTGAGGAAGCTAATACACCATTACCGACATATGGTAAGTTTAACACCTCTAACAGTCCTTGAACCGTCCCATCTTCGCCATTTGTACCGTGTAATAACGGAAAAATTACCGGTGGCTCATCATTACTTATAATTGCACTGTTATTAAATAAAGTGAGACTATTTTGTTCCTCTTTCGTTGGTTTCACGATTAAATCATTTAATTGCTTAACAGGGTTTTCTAAAGCTTCTCGCTTTACCCATTGACCTTCTTCTGTAATATAGACAGGTGTAACCTCATATTTATCAAAATCTAATGCTTGCATAACTGCAAAAGCTGTTCTTATTGACACTTGGTGTTCAGCTGATTTACCACCATAAAGTAAAAATAACTTTCTTTTCATAAATTAATCCTCCAAACTGGATAATTAATATCTTAAATTTAAAAATAATCCCTTGATATTTTACCATTATTTAACATTTAGCGATATGAAAATTTTAAATGCTATTCAATAAATTTAGTATATGCTAATCAGCCCACTCTTTTAACAAAAATTTAATTTTGGACAAAAAAGTAGCTGATTTTTCTTCCTTTTGAAAAAGAAAAAATCAGCAGTTCTAAATTATGAATTAATAGTAATCGCCCATTCTTTTTGTTTCTTGTCAAATACGATTTGTCCTTTTGGTTTCTCCTTTGAAATTTCTAAGAACTGTTCATTCATTTCATCCATATCATAATAATCACCTACTACCCAAAAAGGTAGCACTGTTTGTGAACGACTTTGATCAACATGTAGAAATGAAAAAACAATTCCTTCCGTAAACAATGTGTTTAATTGATGAAGTACTTTATGATTAACAGGAGAATAATTTTTTCTTTTCCGAAAACTCATTAAAGACTTATCGAGCTTTAAATTATTTAACTTTTCTCCTAAAACGCATCCTAAAGACGAGTAAAAATCGGACCAAAAACGAAAATAAATTTTATTTAGCCAACCATCATCCTCAGTTAAGTAAACAAATCGATTATTTAACTTTTGGAAAAAAGGAAGTGATAAATGCTTCTTCATATGGCCTAAATATAATAACTCAGCAAGCTCTTGTCCTTCAATTGTATCAAGGGTAAACATATCTTCGAAGTCAACCCAACAAAATTCATTTTCCTTATATGTACCTTCTTTAATTAAGTGATCAAGTTGCTCATTTAACACATAACCTAATCTTGTATGAAAATGAAATTCACTATTTTTAGACTGATGTTTCAATAACAATAAGTTTGTAAGGGGGGTAGAAAGAGACTGGACAAACTCATCAAAACTAATTCCATGAGATATTACGTTTTGTTCGCGGGTATTAACTAATATATAAATCACTTTGTCCATCACATCATTTCTTGCCACTAGCTCGCCCCCTTCTTATTTTGACCGTCCATTTCAAATAAATAGTTATTAATTATCTATTATATAATTATTTAATCACAACTCCATTTCAATTTGTTTACATGTTAATTGCAAAATTCGACAGAGTTCTTCTCCTATAATCGTATCAAAAATTCTGTTTAATTCCAATATTACGGATTATTCAATTGCAATTGTTAAAAAAACTTATAAAACACAACTTGTAATAAAAAATGTATTGTGTAAAAATGACTGTAGAATGACATAAACAAACTAAAACTTACCTCATAATTGAAAGAGGGATTAGCTATGAAACATCTTTTAACAGAAGAACAACTATTATTTAATATCGTTAAATGTTTACGGGAAAATCAAAAAAGAGAATTATCGACAATTATTGAAGAATTACAACCTTATGATATTGCCAATGTTTACGAGGGGATACCGCAAAAATTCAAATCAAGATTCCTATTATTTTTAAATAACAATTTATTAGCGGATGTAATCCAAGAAGTTGAAGATACGAATCTTCAATACGATATTTTAAATAAATTATCAGTAGAGAAAAAAGCAGAAGTATTAAACTTAATGGATAACGATGACCTCGCTCATTTGCTCCATGAATTACCTGAGGAAAAGGCGGAAGCGCTCCTAGCAGTCATGAAGCATGAAGAATCAACCATCGTGCAAAATATCATGACCTTTCCACCGGAAACTGCCGGACGCTTAATGACGAACCGATTTGTTTGGATTAAAGATTATTACACCGTCCGTGAAGCGATTGATAAATTGAAAAACTTTGCCTCATATGCAGAAACAATTTCATACTTATACGTTATTGATGAAAATCGAAAATTAGTTGGTGTTGCTTCATATCGTGATTTGTTACTCGCTGATTTAAATCAAAAAATAAAAGACATTATGTTCACACGGGTTATTTATGTATCAGCGTATACCGATCAGGAAGAAGCAGCTGCCATACTAGAACGTTATGGATTCCTTGCTTTACCAGTCGTCGATGAAAATCACGTATTATTAGGTATTATCACATTCGATGATATGCTCGATGTCATTATCGAAGAAGCAAACGAGGATATTGAAAAGTTATCTGCATCAGGTAAAGCCATCGACTTTGAAACAAAAGCTTCGGTTGCCGCTTGGCGAAGATTACCGTGGCTCGTTTTATTACTTGGAATTGGTTTATTATCAGGAAGTATTATTAGTTATTTTGAAGATACATTAAGCTTAGTTGTAGCATTAACCTTCTTTATGCCGATGATTTCAGGGATGACTGGAAATACTGGAACACAATCTCTTGCAGTAGTAGTGCGTGGTTTAGCAGGTCAAAAAGTAGATAGAAAGGAGATTTTCCAACTCATCTTCCGGGAGTTCCTAGTCGGTTTAATTATTGGACTCGTTTGTGGGTTATTAATTTCACTTATTGCATTTTTATGGCAAGGAAATATTTACTTAGGGTTGGTTGTTGGAATCTCCCTTTTCTTAACATTAATAATCGGAACGTTAGCTGGCACAATAATACCTTTAATTTTGTACAAAATAAATATCGACCCTGCAATCGCATCCGGTCCACTTATCACAACTTTAAACGATATTTTTTCATTAATTACGTACTTTACAATCGCGACACTATTTTTAAGCCATTTAATGTAAACATGTAAAAAACACTCAAAAGAGGCGTTATTGCCGCCTCTTTTTATCTTTTCATTATTTTCATTATAAGGTTATCCTTTTTATTTTCCTTCATATATTGTATAAATATGTTAACTGCTTTCATTGACTGTTCTTTTATAAAAATCTATAATATAATTAACCAAATTTTTTGCTTCTTTTATTTTTGGAATTATGTAAATTTTCACTCAACAAGGATTATCTATTCCATTTTTAGAATTAATTTCAAAGTATATATTAACTTTTTTCATTAACAAAAATTTTCATCTATTGTAAAATGATATATAAAGGGGGAGTTGAGCTTTGTAATTTAAAATAAAACTCTCAAAAAACTTTTTAATTTTTAACTTTTTAGGAGGTGAACTCCCTACCCGGCAGGTTCGGGGAGGGGATTTTGTTGGACGACATAGTTGGCCTGATTTTCATTGCCATATTAATTGGCTTAACTGCTTTTTTTGTAATTTCTGAATTTGCTATTGTTAAGGTACGTGTATCGAGAATAGAACAACTTGTTGAGGAAGGTAACAAAAAAGCGGTCGCTGCGAAAAAGATTATTGATAATCTAGACGAATACTTATCAGCCTGTCAATTAGGAATTACAGTTACCGCTTTAGGAATAGGTTGGTTAGGTGAATCCACCTTTAGATCTATTTTAACAGCTTTATTTGGAAACATTCAAATACCTGAATCCCTTTCTCACGCTTTATCTATAACTCTAGCGTTTCTCATCATGACTTTTTTACATGTCGTCATAGGAGAACTCGCACCAAAAACAATCGCAATCCAAAAAGCAGAACAAGTTTCATTATTGTTTGCAAGGCCATTAATTTGGTTTTACCGGATCATGTATCCATTTATCTGGCTTTTAAACGGTTCGGCCCGTCTAATTGTTAGAGCCTTCGGTTTAAAACCAGCATCAGAAAGCGAAAGCGCCCATACAGAAGAAGAACTTCGTATGATTCTATCTGAAAGTTATAAAAATGGGGAAATTAACCAATCTGAATTTAAATATGTGAATAATATTTTTGACTTCGATAATAGAATTGCAAAAGAAATTATGGTTCCTCGAACGGAAATAGAAAGCATCGACATAAATGAATCAGTAGAGACTCTATTACAAATAGCCGAAGTTGAAAAATTTACTCGTTACCCTGTTACAGATGGGGATAAAGACCATATTGTCGGTCTAATTAACTTAAAAGAAGTATTAACTTCAGTTATATCAGGTAAAGATATTTCAAAGTCATCAATCCGAACATATATAAGACCTATTATTCGTGTCATCGATACGATTCCTATTCACAATCTTCTTTTAAAAATGCAGAAGGAACAAATTCATATGGCCATTTTATATGATGAATATGGTGGAACTAGTGGATTAGTTACTGTAGAAGATATTATTGAAGAAATTGTTGGTGAGATTCGTGATGAATTTGACCTAGATGAAATCCCATTAATTCGACATATTGGTGAAAATCATTACATTTTTGATGGTAAAGTTTTAGTATCTGAAATTAATGATCTTTTAAATATAGAAATCAATGATGAAGATGTAGATACGATTGGTGGTTGGTTCTTAACAGAAAACTTTGAGGCAAAACAAGGTGACACAATTCATTTTGAAGGATACGAATTTAAAGTTCTCGAAATGGAAGATCACCACATTGACTATATTGAAGTAAAAAAGATTGTGGAGAAGGCTATTCCAGATCAATCGCCAATTAATATAACAACAGCAAATACAGAAGCAATTTAAATATTCTTACCGAACGGTATGGATAAATTTTTAAAATCTCTCAGCCTATTTCTGAGGGATTTTTTATGTGCTACAATCTAGGTATGGTTGAAACTAACAATATCGAACATAGAATGATAAAAGACATACAATCAAACTTCTCCCCTTTTTAGAAACTATCCTAACTTTTGTTTACTACATAAACGCTTAAATCGATTATTCATTGTAAGTTATGATTAATTTTGTTACGATAAGCAATGTTAATAGCTTTTTTAAAAAATGGATCCACTGTAAAAAATATATTTTGTGGTATTTTTTATGGTATAATATGCTGTCAAAACTTATCGATCCTTCGACTAATGAAAAGGTGAATTTTATGGAAGATGAAAAAAAAGATGTAGACCGTTTTGATTGGACATTAGCATTTATATTATTTCTTTTTTTAGTTGTTAGTCTTATTGCAATCTCAAGTGCTCAAACCCATGGTCAGTATGCTGGAAACTTTGTTATTCAACAAGTAGTCTGGTATGGTGTAGGTGCCTTTATTATTGCCGTTGCTATGTTGTTTGAACCTGATCAATATAAAAAGCTTTCCTGGATATTATATGGTTTCGGTATATTTATACTCGTATTTTTACATTTTGCACCCGAATCCATTGCTGAACCAAGAAACGGTGCAAAGAGTTGGTTTACGATACCAAAAGTTGGGACGATTCAACCATCGGAATTTATGAAAATATTTCTAATATTGGCCTTAAGTCGAGTAATTTCCGATCACCATCAAAATTATAAATTAAAAACCTTGAAAACGGAATTTTGGTTATTAGGAAAATTAATTCTAACAACATTACCTCCATTAGGAATGATTATGTTGCAACCAGACCTAGGAACAGGCTTGGTTATTATTGCCATTGCTGCTGGGATGATGCTTGTTTCAGGGATTACATGGAAAATTATCGTTCCTGTTTTTTCGGTTATTATGTCCGTCGGTGCAGCTATTATTTTAATCATGATCTACTTTCCAGAGTGGGTAGAGTCTTTCATTCCGCAATATCAATTGGCTCGTATTTATTCATGGTTAGATCCATATAGTTATTCATCTCATGAAGGTTATCAACTTGTAACTTCTCTACAAGCAATTGGTTCCGGAGAAATCTTTGGAAAAGGGTATATGGATAAAGAAGTTTATGTATCGGACAGGCATACAGACTTTATTTTTAGTGTAATTGGGGAAGAGTTTGGATTTATCGGAGCAAGTATTGTAATTTGTATATTTTTCCTACTTATTTATCATTTAATTAAAGTAGCTTTAGATGCTAATTCACCATTTGATTCGTATGTTTGCGCAGGAATTATTGCCATGACAACATTCCATGTTTTTCAAAACGTGGGAATGACGATCCAACTTTTACCAATTACCGGAATTCCACTTCCGTTTATTAGTTACGGTGGAAGTTCTTTAATGGGAAATATGCTTGCAATGGGGATAGTTTTTAGCATTAAGTTTTATCATAAAAAATTTATGTTTTCGACAAATACTGAGGACTAAAAATTTCTTTCAAGTTGCATAAGTTATTAAATCAAAATGTAGAAATAAAATAAAAATGGTTGTCTCTAGCGACTGATCCGCTGAGACAACCATTTTTTTATCCTTTAAACACTGGCACCTTCGACACCTGCTCCAGTTCCCTTACCCTTATTAATCATAAATTGATAAGCAATCATTGCAATGAATAAACCTAATCCGATTGCACTAATTAAACCACCTGGGTATACTAACATGAAACCTATAACTAGAGAAACAATTCTTTCAAACCAGTTTAAGGACTTATACCAGTAGCCAATTAATGCCCCACCAATGGCTACCATACCAGTTAATGCTGTTACAAAAATCCAAATTACTTCCAATACATTTGTATCGATCAAGAGCATAGCCGGATTAAACATAAACATGTATGGAATAATAAAGGCAGCAATCGCCAATCTCGACGCATTAAATCCTGTCCGGATTGGTTCACCACCAGATATTCCCGTTGCAGCAAAGGCAGCTAAGGCAACTGGCGGAGTTATATCAGCAACAATTCCGAAGTAGAAAACAAACATGTGCGCTGCTAATACAGGAATCCCCATATTATATTGTGCTTCCAATGTCATAATAACAGGTAAAGCAATTGTTGATGTAATGATATAGTTCGCTGTTGTTGGTGAACCCATTCCAATAATAATAGATGTTATCATAGTAAAGACTAGAGTTAAAAGTAATAATAGTGTAGATTCACTTGTAATATCTCGAGCTAAACCTACAATTTCGTTACCTAACTTTAATCCTAAACCTGTTCTTGAGATAACTCCAACAATCATACCTGCACAAGCTGTCGCTGCTGCAACACCTAATGCAGATCGAGCACCATCAGTTAATGCTGTAAACAGCTTTGGTAGCGTAATTCTTGTATCTTTTCTAAACAAACTCACAATTAAAGTGAAAATGATACCATATATCGCAGCACGAGATATACTGTATCCCATGTAAATAAATACGACAATAGCTAAAATTGGCGTTAATAAATATAATCCTTTTAACACTTCTTTTTTGCTAGGTATATCCTCACTTGATACGCCTCTTAAACCTTGCTTTTTAGCTTCTAAGTGTACCATTATCCATATTCCAGCGAAATATAAAAAGGCTGGAATGATAGCTGCTATAACAATTTCGATATAAGGGACTCCGGCAAATTCAACCATTAGAAATGCTGCAGCTCCCATTACAGGTGGCATAATTTGTCCACCAGTCGAGGCAGCCGCCTCAACCGCTCCAGCAAAGTTTTTGCGATATCCAAGTCGCTTCATTATTGGAATCGTATAAGATCCAGATTGAACAACGTTTGCAACAGAGCTTCCAGAAATCGTTCCTTGTAACGCACTTGTAAAAACTGCTACTTTCGCTGGCCCCCCAACTCTACGGCCAGCAATAGTTAGGGCTAAATCATTAAAGTAGTTCCCAATTCCTGTTTGGGTTAAAAATGCACCAAATAAAATAAATAGGAATATAAAAGTGGATGATACTTGTAATGGTGTTCCTAAAATACCTTCAGTTGTAAAGAACATCGCATCGATTAATTGATTTAAATCTAAACCACGGTGAGCCAAAAACCCTGGCATATTCGGTCCAAAAAGAGCATATAATAAAAAGCTACCTGCTACAATTACTAATGGTAGACCAACTACCCTTCTAGTCGCTTCCATAACTAATAAAATAGCCAGACCCCCAATAATCATTTGAGTTTGATTAATTCCGCCCACTTTTTGTACTAAAGCTTCATAGAATACTGGCCAATAACCACATACGATGACTGATAATAACGCTAGTATATAATCATACCAAGCAATCTGTTTCATATTTCCTTTTTTACTGGCAGGAAACAATAAAAATATTAATACTAAAGCAAATCCTAAGTGAATCGTTCTTTGCAAATACGCTGTTAATTCCCCAAAGTAACCTGTATATAATTGAAATATAGAAAAAGCAAACAGCAGTATAATGACTACTTTGGACATGATGCCTGATAATTGACGTGATCTTGATTCTGCGTCATATTTCGCCATCAACTCTTGCTGTTCTTTTTCTGATAGTTGAGTTATATCCTTTTTTTCAGTCATGTATTTTCACTCCTTTCATCAACTTCCATAATGTTAAGTCTTCAACTTTGACAGTATACCAAGCCCCTGGTGAAAAATAATCATTAAACCAGACCATATGCTGATCGTTTTCTCCCCATACAAGGCGATGTTCAGAAACCGTTCTGCCATTTCGGATATTCATAGATTCAAAAACATTATTCAAATTTTTTATATGGTATTTACCATCTTCATAAACAAACTCTTGGCCTGCTTCTGCATTCGAAGGCATACCAATTCCAAATTGCTCAAAAATAATTTCATATTGTTCTATTTTATTGTCTTTCGTAATTCTATATTTCTCAACTACATCAGATAAATGAATTGAATGTGTGAAAATTATTTGAAAGGTTTCCCCAGAATCAATAGGTAAATAGGCTGATATTTTCGTTGTATTTTCATGATAAAAAACAACAGCTTTTTGTACAGGTATAAAAAACAAAAAAAGTGGAATAAGTACGAGAAAGGAAACTGTAAGTAGTAAAAACGTTTTTAGTTTATCCATCTGATTCATCCTATATTATCGAATCAATTATTCTACAAAAATCAAACCGGCAGCGGTTGTTTTATCAACTCAACTGCCGGTAAGTTTAAGATGTTTAATCTATTCCGACAATAAACCTTGTTCAGTATAATATTTTTCTGCACCTGGGTGTAATAGACTTGTATCGATACCGTCTAACGCACTTTCAAGGGAGATAAACTCCGCTTTTGCGTGTGTAATTTTATCAACGTTATCATATAAAGCTTTTGTTAAGTTGTAAACTACATCATCGGATAGATCTTTGCTTACAGCAATCATCGCCATTACAGCAACAGTATTCACATCTGCATCAATTCCACTGTAAGTGCCAGCTTTAATAGTATCAGCCGCATAGTAAGGATATTTTTGGATTAAAGCATCAACTTTATCTTGCTCGATAGGAAGGATTTTAATATCATTTGTTGCAGAAATTTCTTCAACTGCACCAGTAGGAGTACCTGCTGTAATAAACGCAGCATCTATATTACCATCTTTAAGTCCGCCTGCTGATTCACCGAAGTCAAGATTTTGCGCTTGGATATCATCCATTGTCATACCATGAACCTCTAAAATTTGTTCAGCATTCACATATGTTCCAGATCCTGGTGCACCAACAGAAACCTTTTTACCTTTTAAGTCTTCAACGGACTCAATACCTGAATCAGCTAATGTTACAATTTGAATTGTCTCTGGATACAATGAACCAAGAGCTAAAACATTGTCAACTTTACCATGTTCTTCAAAGGATTGAACTCCTTCAACAGCTGCTGCCATAACATCAGTTTGAACAAATGCAAGCTCAGCCTGGTTATCACTTAATGCCATAATATTGTCAGCAGAAGCGTTCGATGATTGAACGTCAGTTTGAATTCCTGTTTCATCAGTTAAGATTTTTGCAATCTCTCCCCCAAGTGGGTAATATGTACCACTTGTTCCCCCAGTTAGTAAGCTAAGGAATTTTGGTGCATCTCCACCATTGTCAGAAGAACCTGAATCAGATCCTCCCCCATTGCCAGAGTCACTGGAACCGCCACCGCATGCCGCTAATGAAAATGTTAATAAAAAAAGCATTGCAAAAATGGCATAAAATTTTCTCCTCATTTCGTTTTCCCCCTTTATTAATGTCATTGAAAAATATAATTGAGGGCAACTATGCTTTCTCCACTCGATGAAAGCATTTACATTATTAGGTAATTAGTATTACCTAATTTTTTATTAATATAGTAAATTCCTATAAGCCCTCCTATTCAAATATAATAAAAGATTTACAATATTGTCAACAACCTAGTATCAAATATATAATTTTTCAACGTATAATATGCCTAGAAAACCCAATGCACATACATATTCGGATTTTCGCTAAGTTCTTTTTAACTTCTTTATTACTATGAAACTCACGATTTGTAATTTAAATTGATTGCGCTTTCATTTAATAACAAAAGGTCTAACTTAATCACAAGATACATCTAGTAATTTTTACTAGATATTATTATTGTTCAAGTTAGACCTTTTTTCAAGTTTCTTTACTTATTCAATCATTTTTATCCTTTTAATTCGAGAAGCTTTTGTTTTAACTGATCTTCCATCGCCACAAGCTCTGTTTCTGCCTGTCTTCTTTTAGCCCTTCCTTCAGCTTGAATACGCAATGTTTCTTCCAATGTTGAAACAAGATTTTCCTGTGTCTTTTTCAAGGTTTCAATATCAACTAAGCCACGTTCATTCTCTTTTGCTGCATCAATTGCATTCGTCTTCAGCATCTCGGAATTTTTCAACAATAACTCATTCGTTGTTTTTGATACTTGTTTTTGCGCTTCCACTGCTTTTTGTTGACGGAGTAGCGTTAAAGCTATAGCAATTTGGTTTTTCCAAAGTGGTATGGCCGTATTTATTGATGTTTGGATTTTTTCTACTAATGTTTGGTTCGTATTTTGAATCATTCGAATTTGTGGTGCAGCTTGAATTGTAATTTGTCTACTTAATTTTAAATCGTGAACGCGTTTTTCTAAACGGTTGGCAAACTGCATCATGTCGTTAACTTCTTGATACATCATTTGATCTCCCGTTTGTTCTGCTTTCTTTTGCAGTTCAGGGATTATTTTCGTTTGTAATTCTTCTAGTTTTAATTCACCAGCGGCGATATAAATATTTAAAGCTAAAAAGTATTCTTTATTTTTTTCATACATCTGTTCTAATAGCTTATTATCTTTTATAAGTGCGTTTTTACTATGCTCAAGACGTACTGTAATCCGATCAATTTGTGCGCCTGTTTTTTGGTATTTTGCTAAAACTTCATTCACTGAACGGGAAACTTTATTGAAAATCCTCGCGAAAAACCCCTTTTTCTCGACACTTAATTCATCAGGATTTACTTGTTCTAATTTTTTCATCAAGTCATTAATAATTTCGCCAATTTCACCGACATCTTTACTTTTTACATGGTCAAGCATGGAAGAGGAGAAGTTTATTAATTTTGATTGGGCTTGCGAACCATACAACGATACTGCCTGTTGATTACGTGGATCGATTTGACTTGCTAACTGTTGTGCCCGCTTTTTACTTTCTTCAGGCAGCGTATCGATGACTCGTTTTGGCTTTTGTTGCATTTCCACATCGGATGTAAATGTCGGTTCAGTAATCTCTTCATTAGTAGTACTTGCAACAACCGATGTTTCTTCTTTTGTTTCTAATGTAAAATCACCGAATGGGTCTTGTAATAAATCATCTATACCTGTATCTTTTTGTTGTCCTCTTTCGTTCATAAATCTGACCTCCTATTAACGTTTTCGATCAATTGATTTTTTAGCTACGTCTAATTCGAATTGTAATGTATCAAGATCCGTTTCAATCATATTCCGTAAATCTTCTTCAATAAGGTCTACAACATCATCTAATGTATGTTTTGTATCATTCAGGGCCTTTACAAGTTCTGCATCTTTAACAGGTTGGAAAGCTAAAAAGGTGTATTTTTCTGTAATATCTACAAGGGAATCTAAATGTGAATAGTAAAATTCTTGAGCTAAGAAAAAACGACGTGGTTCCTTCTTTGTAATATTATATATTTTGTAGACGAGACGTAACGTTTCAAAGTTCTTCTTAGCACTTGGTAAATTATGGATTTTTAAAAATGACTTTTGTAAACGTGAAATCTTTTCCTTCGCCTCTTTTAAATTACGCTCGACTAATTTATATTCTCTTCTTGTTAACCCATTTTGATTAAGTAAATGTTTTACCATCAAAAACTTTAATAAATAAAAAACTCCTACTCCAGTAAGTAAACCATAAGCACCTGATACCCAGAACCCTTGATCTAAGGCTAACCAATAAATTAACCAAGATAACCCCCATGTAGCTCCAGCTGAAAAAAATCGTATGATAAAATAAAGGATTCCTTTCATCCTCATCACTCCTATATTGTGGTACGAAAATCATATACAGATATTCTTTATATAAATAAACTTCGCGTAATCAATTCGAGAAAAATTTCAAGCTACTTATTTTACGTATAAATCAAAAAAATGTTTCAAAGTTAATCACAACTAATATACATTCATTGTAATTGAATATTCCTTGTATTTGCAATGAGGATAAAAATTTTTAATAAAGCAAAAAAATAGAAAGCGATTCATCAATTGAACAGCTTTCTTTTTATGTATCTAATAATAAACTATAAATCTACGATCATTAAAATCACAAAATAAGCAACCATAACTACAAGACCAAATGGCAAACCAATTTTCGCCCATTCACTACTTGTAATTTTTAGTTTACCCGCAGCAATAATATTCGGTATATTACCTGGAATTAACATACCACCACTTACTAATAATCCCATTAATATCGCTTTAATCGTCGCTTCAGACATCGCAGGACTAATTTCTGCTGCTGCTAGCGTCGCATTATCTAATACAGCTGATATTATGTTAATCCAATATAAAATAGCAGGATGTAGGTCTAATAAGTATTTATTAATTAGCGGTTCAAATCCCGCACCAAGCATTGTTAAACCAAAGACGAACAAGTAAATTTTTACAGAGCGAATAATGATTTCACCATAAGATTCTTCCTCTTGTTGTGAACGCTCTTCAGAAACATTGTCACGTTTCACCCAAAATGCCGCAATTATCCCAAGAATGACTACACCAGGTATGATATAAATTCCGGCAAGTTCAAGTAAATAGAAAAAGTCTTCTTTCATCTTACTTACAACAATTGTAGAAAGTGGCTCACCAATTGGCGTTAACGCCGCTCCTAACCCAATTGAAAAACAAGCAAGTACAGTGAGTAAAATGGCATTTTTTCGATCAAGTGATAAGTTACCAACAATAAGAACTAACACAAGCGCAGCAATAATTGCAGTAATAACACTAGACAATAATCCTAATAGAATAACGATAAGTGCAACAAATAATGGAAAAGGAACTTTTCTACTCATTCCATAAATTGCATTTCCCAATTGGTCTTGGAACCATTTAAATAACAATCCGGCAATTAAAACAGCGATTGTAATCTCCATTGGGTCTTTTAAAGCATGCATAAATAATTCGGAGTTAAATGCTTGTCCCACTAGCGCAGCAATAATCCCCATGATAAATAGGAAGTATTCAAGATTTTCTTCCACTATTTTCACAGTGAACGGGAGGATGAAAACAATTAACAAGATGATAAGTAACCCTATTGTCATAAAATCCATTTTTCCATATCCTTTCATTTGAAATTTTTTTCCTATTTTAACATAATATATTCAGAACATATAGTAAATTTTAATATATTTATAAACTAGATTCTCTTTTTATTATTTTAGTAGCAATTTGGACTGTTTTCGTTACTCTCCTCCCGTTTAACCTTTCAAGAAGTAAATCTACTGCCGTCTCCCCCATTACTTCTGGGAAAATATGGACTGTTGATAATGGTGGATATACTATATTTGAAACACTTAAATTATTCATCCCGATTACATTAACTCGAGCGGGCACAGCAAACTCTGCTTCATGAAGGGCTCGAATACATCCTGTCGCAATATAATCATTACTTACAAAAAAGGCTGTTGGCAAATGCTCACCATGTTCTTCAATTGCCTTTTTCATGAGAAAATATCCTGTTTCCTTTGAAGACTTCTCACTCAAATAAATATATGATTCATTGAGTAAGTTTCTTTCATACATATAATAATAAAACGAACTTTCAATATTTTGATAGATTTTACTTACATTAATATTATCCATACTACCTTGACCTATTAAACCAATATGGCAATGGCCTTTATTAATCATATAATTAATCGCTTGTGTCGTTGCCAGATAATAATTCGGAATAACAGCATCAAACTCACCCTCAGCTGGACAACTATCAACAAACACAATATTGTCACTAATATTAAATAATATTTGGACATCATCCATTTGAAACTTTCCAATTGCTATAATTCCCGAAACATAACGAGGTAAATGATTGTTTATTTCAAAATCCTTGTTATTAAAAACGAACAGGTTTAAACTTTTTTCCTTCGCCCTTTTTTCAATCCCTCTTTGTATATTAAAATAATGGAGATTTTCTAATTCTCCTACTTCCGTTTGATTGTTAATAATTAATACTGGCTCTGTTTTAAGTCGCTTAACTTTATATTCGTATGATAATTCTTCTGCAACTTGTAAAATTATTTTTCTTTTCTCTTTAGATATGGATAAAGTGGGATCGCCTCTCAAAACTCTCGATACACTAGAAATAGATACGCCAGCTTTCTCAGCAATATCTTTTATTGTAGCCAACTTTCTCCTCCCTATAGCTAAAAAATCATCTATATATAAAAATAATTTAATGCAGCTTTTCAACGCCGGCAAATTTTGTAATATAGATATCTAATAACATTTCGAAACTAAACCCCAGAGATGTTGTTTCGAACCATAATAAAAGACTTGCTAAGTAGCGAGTCTCAGGGTAAAAATTAAAATTTTCCAGTATATCCATTTGGATGGTTTACATGCCAATTCCAAGCATCGGTTATAATTCGTTCAATATTTGTTCTTGAAGGTTTCCAACCAAGAATTTGTTTTGCTTTCTCTGAAGATGCAATTAGAACACTTGGATCTCCGGCGCGTCTTTCCCCAATTTTTGCAGGAATTTCTTTTTCAGTCACTTTTCTTGCCATATCAATGATTTCTTTTACAGAGAATCCTTGATTGCTTCCAAGGTTAAATACATCACTTTTTCCACCATCAAGTAAATATTTTAGCGCTAAAATATGGGCATCAATTAAATCTTCAACGTGAATATAATCACGAATACAAGTTCCATCCTTTGTCGGATAATCATCACCAAAAACGGTAACAAACTCTCGTTTTCCTAAAGCCGTTTGTAAAACAATCGGAATTAAATGAGTTTCTGGATTATGGTCTTCCCCAATTTCTCCTGTTGATCGAGCTCCTGCCACATTAAAATAGCGAAGTGCCACATAACTTAACCCATGGGCTTGTTCACACCATTTCATCATTTTTTCCATCGCAAGTTTTGTTTCACCATATGTATTTGTTGGCGCAGTTACCATGTCTTCAGTAATCGGAACTGCTTCCGGTTCACCGTAAGTGGCAGCCGTTGAAGAAAAGACAATATGTTTTACATTTGCAGCAATCATAGCTTCGAGTAACACTTGTGTGCCATAAACATTATTATCATAATATTTTAGTGGGTTTTCCATTGATTCACCAACAAGGGAATTGGCAGCAAAGTGAACAACTCCTTTTATGTTTTCCTTTTCAAATACTTTGCTTAAAAATTCACGATTACGAATATCTCCTTCATAAAATGTCGCTTGTGGATGAATTGCCTCCCGATGACCTGTTTGTAAATTATCAACGACAACAACTTCATAACCATAGTCAATTAATTGATAAACAGCATGGGAACCGATGTATCCTGCTCCACCTAATACTAAAATTCCCATCATCGTAATCAACCTTTATCCTAATGAATTATTTTTCTTCATTATATTGGCTAACAAAATTTTTATGACAGACTGATTCAAATAATGTAATAAATACTTTGTGGATTTTAAAACCATTTTTTCCGCTTATAATTTGAACAATATTTAAATACTTGTTTAAATTATAATTATAGATAACTATTATGAGAGGTTTATTATGAAAGAAAAATTAAAACTATTATATCCAGGTATCATTATTCAGAGCCAACCCATTTTTGAACAAGAATATAAATGCTTTTTAGATAAAAAAACAAACGAGTATATCGCTATACCAAAAAAACTTTTGACAGAAAAGGAGATATTATTATTAGAAGCGTTTTTCTCGCCAGTTAAACAAACTGCTAAGTATTTAAATAATAGTTTAGAGCAAAAGAAATGGCATACTTTTCTCTTTGAAAACGGGCCATTGCCAGATATTAACGAAAGAATGCGGTTTATCCATTTTCATTTCAATTCAGAAGTAAATTACCAAAGTATTTATGATTCTTTCTATTCCTTTTTTCAAAAGGACATTTCTCTTATATGGGTAGATAATCAAACTGGTGTAGTTTTAGAACTAGAAACAGACTTCGTACTTCAAGAAGAAGACTTTTTATCTTTTCAAGATGCTGTTTTAACAGACTATTATGTAGACTTAAGTTTATATATTGGTCGTTTCTATGAACCAAATGATGAGTTAAAAAATCACTTTTCTCGGGAACAATACTATTTTCATACAATAAGAACTGTAATCCCCCAAAACCGTTTTTATTCATTTAATTCCGCGTTTCCTGTTGTTCTTCTAAAAACAGAGTGGGAAAAAATGAATGAAATTATTGCAGCAGAATTCAATGATATTTTTCGAAACGATAAAGATCTTGTCCATCTAGTACAAACTTTCCTCGAAAACAATTCAAATACGAGTTTAGCTGCTAAAAAATTATATATGCATCGAAATAGTTTACAATATAAGATTGATAAATTTATCCACCGCACTTCTATTGATATAAAAAATTTCAATGGAGCTATAGCCATTTATTTTATTTGTGTCTATGCTGAGATGATCAAACAAAACAACTCATAAGACAACTAGGCAATTTGACAGTTGAAAAGCAAAAACTTTGTGCAAATTTCCATTTCCTCAATGAAAGCACTTGCATTAAAATGAAAGCATAATAAAAAACGTTTTCATGGAGGGTGTAAAATGGCTGAACTAAAACTAGAACATATTTACAAAATTTATGACAATAACGTAGAAGCTGTTTCAGATTTCAATCTACATATTAAGGATAGAGAATTTATTGTATTTGTTGGACCATCTGGTTGTGGTAAATCTACAACATTACGAATGATTGCTGGTTTAGAGGAAATCTCTAAAGGGGAGTTTTACATTGACGGAGAGTTAATGAATGATGTTCCACCTAAAGATCGTGATATCGCGATGGTTTTCCAAAACTATGCTCTTTATCCACATATGTCAGTATATGATAATATGGCCTTCGGTTTAAAACTACGAAAAGTTCCGAAAGAAGAAATTGACCGCCGAGTTAAAAATGCGGCTCAAATTTTAGGTTTGGAAGAATACTTAAATAGAAAACCAAAAGCTCTTTCTGGTGGACAAAGACAACGGGTTGCATTAGGTCGGGCAATCGTACGTGACGCAAAGGTTTTCCTAATGGACGAGCCGTTATCAAACTTAGATGCGAAACTCCGTGTACAAATGCGGACAGAAATTATTAAATTACACCAACGTTTGAATTCAACAACAATCTATGTTACGCACGATCAAACAGAAGCGATGACTATGGCATCACGCATCGTAGTAATGAAGGACGGTAAAATCCAACAAGTTGGAACACCTAAAGAAGTATATGATAAACCAGAAAACGTGTTTGTCGGTGGTTTTATCGGTTCACCAGCAATGAACTTCTTTAATGGAAAACTAGATGGTAATCATTTTGTAATTGGTGAAACTAAACTTCAAATTCCTGAGGGCAAACTTAAAGTATTAAAGGAACAAGGATATATTGGGAAGGACGTCATTTTAGGTATTCGTCCTGAAGATATCCATGATGAACTAGTATTTACTGAAGCAGTTCCAGGAGCAACAATTAATGCTTATATTGATGTTGTTGAGCTAACGGGAGCTGAAAACGTTCTTTATAGTACATTAGAAGATATTGATTTTGTTGCTAGAATCGATGCTCGTACAGATATTAAAGCAAATGAAACGATTAAACTAGCTTTCGATATGAACAAAGCACATTTCTTTGATAAAGATACAGAAGTGCGGATTCGATAATTTTTTTGAATGTATATTGCACTTTAGTGGCGGATGCTTTCTACTTAATCCGCCACTTCTTCGTTTAAAAGTTATGCCTCACTTTATAATTCACTAACAGTTGAAGATTTTTATTTTGCATTTCATTATCCATTCAAAGGATTTATCCTTTTTTTCGACAAAAAGACACAACTAAACATCATTTTTTTACATGATTTTATTATTTTCCCGGGAAATCTCCATTTTTCGAGTTCAAAAAAGCTGTCACATATAGACTGTGACAGCTAAAAAATAATTATTTAATTAATGTTTGAACTTTCTCCATCACTGCACTTTGTAAACGGGTAACCTTTTCTTCACTATCTTGTAATGAGTTACCGATTACGCTGAAGTAAAACTTACATTTTGGTTCTGTTCCTGAAGGACGTACACAGAACCAGGATCCGTCTTCTAGGAAATATTTAAGAACATTAGATTTTGGTAAGCTGATCGGATTCAACTTACCGTCAGTAAATTCTTTACGAACGCTAGTTTTATAATCTTCTACTGCAACAACAGAAATTCCGGCAACTTCTCTTAGTGGATTTTCTCTAAAGGATTCAAGAATGCCTGCAATCTGTTCAGCACCGTCTATTCCTTTTAATGTTAGAGACTCCAATGTTTCTTTATAGTAGCCATATTTCTCGTAAATTTCCATTAATGCATCATACAAGCTTTTTCCTTGGGCTTTGTAAAATGCTGCCACTTCTGTAGCAAATAATACCGCTTGAACTGCGTCTTTATCACGAACAAAATCACCAATTAAATAGCCATAACTTTCTTCATAGCCAAATTGGAATTTATATTCCCCAGTTTGTTCGTATTCTTTTATTTTTTCTCCGATAAACTTAAAGCCCGTTAAAGTATCAAGGGTTGCGAGTCCAAAGCTTTCAGCAACTGCTCGGCCAATTTCGGACGTTACGATTGTTTTTAATACGATTCCATTTTCAGGTAAAATTCCTTTTTCTTTCTTTTGTGATAATAAATAGTGGAGCATGATTGCACCTGTTTGGTTACCTGTTAATACTATGTATTCGCCATTATTATCTTTTACCGCAACTCCGAGACGATCTGCATCAGGGTCTGTTCCTAGTAATATATCTGCATCAATTTCTTTTCCGTATTTGATTGCCAATTCAAAGGTTGCATGTTCTTCTGGGTTCGGAGATTTAACCGTTGAAAAGTTTGGATCAGGCTGTTCTTGTTCTTTTACAACCGTTACGTTTTGGAACCCAAACAATTTTAGACCTTTTTGAACTACTTTATTGGCAGTTCCATGAAGTGGAGTAAATACAATTTTCAAATCATCTTTAACCTGTTCAATGACATCACGATTTAATTGTATTTTTTGTACATATTCAAGATAGACATCGTCAACTTCTTCACCAACGTATTGTAATAAACCTTCTGCTAATAGTTGCTCTTCACTGGCAACTTCCAAAGCCAATTCATTTTCGACTTTGTTAACAAATTCAATTAGTTCATCCGCTTCTTTTGGAGGAAGTTGTCCACCATCATCACCATATACTTTATATCCATTATACTCTGGCGGATTATGGCTGGCTGTAACCATTACCCCTGCTGCCGCACCAAAATGTCTAACTGCGAAGCTGAGCTCTGGTGTCGGTCGCAATTCTTTAAAAAGATAAGCTTTAATTCCGTGTTTTCCAACTGTTTTTGCCACTTCTAAAGCAAATTCACTTGATTTATGTCTCGGATCATAACTTATGACAACACCACGTTTCGCACTCTCTTCACCTTTACTTAATAAATATTGAGCAAGCCCATAAGACGCTTTTCGAACAGTATAAATATTCATTCGGTTCGTACCCGGTCCAATTTCTCCTCGCATACCGCCTGTTCCGAACTCTAAATTTTTGTAGAACAATTCTTCTAATACTTTTTCATTATCTTTCACTTTGTTTAATTGTTCTTTTAATTGTTCCTCAAGGCCCTCAAAATTCAACCATTTTTCAGCAGTCTCTTTCCAGCTCATGACATTCCTCCATTTAATACTCTCTTATTTTCTTAACACACATGTATTATAGCAAAGAATTGGGAGAATTTGTATGATAGCCCTATATTGTCTTCCTTTACGAAAAAAAGACTCGCATTTTTGCGAGCCTTGATTAACTTTCAAGGACAATTCTATAAACTCAATACTTAATCAACTTTTTTTACTTCACGCTTATTATCGATTGTATGAACACCTAACACATCCAAAATAAAGATAAAGATTGGAATACCTAATATTAGCCCCCAAACACCGAAGAAGTGCTCACCCGCAATTAATACGATAAAGGTATAAAATACAGGTAGGTTCGTTTTCGAGGACATGAATTTTGGATTTAAAACATATGCTTCAATGGCGTGAACAATTGCAATCATTACTAAAACATAAATAACTTTCATAATGCCCCCGATACTAAAGGCGATTAAACATAATGGTACAAGTGAAATAATTACACCCGCCACTGGAATCAAGCCGAGGAAAAATACCATAATCGATAAGCCGAATAAATGGGGGAATCCCATGAGCCATAAAAAGAATGTTGTAATGACCATATTAACAGTGGCAATCATGAACTGCACTTCAATTACCTTCCCAAAAGTACCGGCAAACTTTTTCCCAAAGAACTCAAGTTCCATATAAATGGAGTTCATTTTACTACCTTTAAAACGCGATGTAAATTCAATAATTCTTTCTTTCTCTAATAAGAAAAATAGGCTTAAAATTAACGCTAAAAATAACTGAATACTAAATTTGCTAATGTTATTAAATGTACCGACAGCAAATGTCACACCAAACTCTAAGTATTCTGTAATTTCAAAGTCTTCGATAACCTTTAAGATATAATTCACTATTTCATTGTCTGTAATAATTGGTTTTGAATAAAAGTCAATCAATTGACTAAACAGTTGGGTAATTTCATTTACAAGAACTGGCAGGTACCGAACTGCCCCATATAGCAATAACGAAACCGCTGCAGAAAATAAGAAAAGCACCGTAATTTTCCGATTAATTGGAATCCGTTTAGAGATTACTTTTTCTAAACCATTTATTAAGAAGGAAAATATAAAGGTAAGAAGTATTATGTTAATTATACTCCGAAGAAGATAAAGGATAAAAATTAAGATTGCAAATATGAGTACACGTTTCAAGCTCGTATTTTTAAAGAATTTTACTACATCATCCACTTTTTCCAACTTCCCATCTATATCTTT
>NZ_JAACYS010000026.1 GCF_009996845.1 Pallidibacillus pasinlerensis
TTCTCTTTTAAAAATAACCATGTTTGTTAAAATTATCCATTCTAATCTCACTTAACTTTCAAAAAGAAAGACAGATGAGATTAATCATCTGTCTTATCTTTTTATTTATTAAAATGTTATTATTTAACGATAGCAGCAACTGATCCCGCACCAACAGTACGGCCACCTTCACGGATTGAGAATTTAGTTCCTTCTTCAATCGCAACTGGTGCAATAAGTTCTACAGTCATTTCAACGTTGTCCCCAGGCATAACCATTTCTACGCCTTCTGGTAATTCAATTGTACCAGTAACGTCTGTTGTACGGAAGTAGAACTGTGGACGATAGTTAGAGAAGAATGGAGTATGACGTCCACCCTCTTCTTTAGTTAGAACGTAAACTTGAGCTTTGAATTTTGTATGTGGGTTGATAGAACCTGGTTTAGCTAATACTTGACCACGTTCAACTTCATCACGAGATACCCCACGAAGAAGTGCACCGATGTTGTCACCAGCTTCAGCTTGGTCAAGAAGTTTACGGAACATTTCAACACCTGTTACAGTTGTTGTTCTTGACTCTTCAGCAAGACCAACGATTTCAACTTCGTCACCAACTTTAACTGTACCACGTTCTACACGACCTGTTGCAACAGTACCACGACCAGTGATTGAGAATACGTCCTCAACTGGCATCATGAATGGTTTGTCAGTTTCACGTTCTGGAGTTGGGATGTACTCATCAACTGCAGCCATTAATTCATGGATTTTTTCTTCCCATTCTGCTTCGCCTTCTAGAGCTTTTAATGCAGAACCTTTGATTACAGGAATATCGTCACCTGGGAAGTCATATTCTGATAATAGGTCACGAACTTCCATTTCAACTAATTCTAATAATTCTTCGTCGTCAACCATGTCACATTTGTTTAAGAATACAACGATGTAAGGTACACCTACTTGACGAGATAATAGGATGTGCTCACGAGTTTGTGGCATTGGACCATCAGCTGCAGAAACAACTAGGATAGCTCCGTCCATTTGAGCAGCACCAGTAATCATGTTTTTAACGTAGTCCGCGTGTCCTGGGCAGTCAACGTGTGCATAGTGACGGTTTTCAGTTTCATATTCAACGTGAGAAGTAGAGATTGTAATTCCACGTTCTCTTTCTTCTGGAGCTCCGTCGATTTGGTCATAGCCGCGAGCTTCTGCTCCACCAGATTTTGCTAATACAGTTGTGATAGCAGCTGTTAATGTAGTTTTACCATGGTCAACGTGTCCGATTGTACCAATATTAACGTGTGGTTTTGAACGGTCAAATTTTTCTTTAGCCATTAGGATATATCCTCCTTTAATTTTTCAATTAACTTTTTATTATATGAAGCTATAGGGAATGGCATTCCCATTCCTATAGCAAAAATTACTTACAATAGTAGTTATACAAGATTCGGTTTATAAAATCAATTATTCACCGCTATTTTTTTTGATAATTTCTTCAGCAATTGATTTTGGAACTTCTTCGAAGTGATCCATAACCATTGTGAATGTACCACGACCTTGCGTGTTTGAACGTAGTGTAGTTGCATAACCAAACATTTCAGCAAGTGGAACCATCGCTTTAACAACTTGTGCGTTACCGCGAGCTTCCATACCTTCTACACGGCCACGACGTGATGTAATATCACCCATGATATCACCCATGTATTCTTCTGGAATTACAACTTCTACTTTCATAATTGGCTCAAGTAATACTGGTGCACATTTTTTCGCTGCATTTTTTAATGCAAGAGAAGCAGCAATCTTGAACGCCATTTCACTTGAGTCAACATCGTGGTAAGAACCATCGAATAATTTAGCTTTAATATCAACTAATGGATATCCAGCTAATACACCATTTTCCATTGCATCTTCAAGACCTGCTTGAACTGCTGGAATGTATTCACGAGGGACAACCCCACCAACGATAGCATTTTCGAATTCAAATCCTGCTCCTGGTTCGTTAGGAGAGAATTCGATCCAAACGTGACCATATTGACCACGACCACCAGATTGGCGAACAAATTTACCTTCAACTTCTGCTGAAGCTTTGAATGTTTCGCGATACGCAACTTGTGGTGCACCTACATTTGCATCAACTTTGAATTCACGTTTCAAACGGTCAACGATGATATCTAAGTGAAGTTCACCCATACCTTCGATGATTGTTTGTCCTGTTTCTTCGTCAGTATGTGCACGGAATGTAGGGTCTTCTTCTTGAAGTTTTTGTAAAGCAGTAGACATTTTATCTTGGTCTGCTTTAGATTTTGGTTCAATCGCAACAGAGATAACTGGCTCTGGGAATTCCATAGACTCTAAGATAACGTGACTTTTCTCATCACATAGAGTATCACCAGTACCTGTATCTTTCAAACCAACTGCAGCTGCAATTTCACCTGCATAAACTTCTGAAATTTCTTCACGACTGTTAGCGTGCATTTGTAGGATACGTCCAATACGTTCACGTTTACCTTTTGTTGAGTTATATACATAAGATCCGGATTTTAATGTACCAGAGTACACACGGAAGAATGTAAGTTTACCAACGAAAGGATCTGTCATAACTTTGAACGCAAGAGCAGAGAATGGTTCATCATCGCTAGAATGACGCTCAACCTCTTCATCTGTCTTTGGATCGACACCTTTAATGGCAGGTATGTCAACAGGTGATGGTAAGTAATCAATTACTGCATCAAGAACTAATTGAACACCTTTGTTTTTGAATGCTGAACCACATAGAACAGGGAACATTTCAACATTAATAGTTGCTTTACGAATTCCGGCTTTTAACTCTTCAACCGTAATTTCTTCCCCTTCTAAGTATTTCATCATTAAATCTTCATCTAAATCAGCAACTGCTTCAACTAATTTTGCACGGTATTCTTCTGCTTGGTCTTTATATTCATCAGGAATTTCACCTTCAGTAATATCAGTACCAAGGTCATTACCGTAGAAATAAGCTTTCATTTCTACAAGGTCAATAATACCTTCGAATTGATCTTCTGCCCCAATTGGTAATTGGATAGCATGTGCATTTGCATCTAGACGATCATGTAATGTTGAAACAGCATACAAGAAATCAGCGCCGATTTTGTCCATTTTGTTCGCGAAAACGATACGTGGAACTTTATAGTTATCAGCTTGGCGCCAAACGTTTTCTGTTTGCGGTTCTACACCAGATTGAGCATCAAGTACTGTTACTGCACCATCAAGTACACGTAAAGAACGTTCAACTTCAACTGTGAAGTCTACGTGTCCAGGAGTGTCAATTACGTTAACGCGGTGACCTTTCCATGTTGCAGTTGTTGCTGCAGATGTAATTGTAATACCACGTTCTTGTTCTTGCTCCATCCAGTCCATTTGGGAAGCACCTTCATGTGTTTCACCAAGTTTATGGATTTTACCAGTATAGAAAAGGATGCGTTCGGTAGTTGTTGTTTTACCTGCATCGATATGTGCCATGATTCCTATATTACGAGTTTTTTCTAAGGAGAACTCTCTTGGCATCCCTATTTCTCCTTCCATTTTAGAGTAATCATTCTTATTTTATCATAAATGCTTAAGCAATTCTTACTAAATCTTGATTACCAACGATAATGTGCGAAAGCTTTGTTAGCTTCTGCCATTTTATGAGTATCTTCACGTTTCTTAACGGAAGCACCAGTGTTGTTAGCAGCATCCATAATTTCGTTAGCTAAACGCTCTTCCATCGTTTTTTCACCGCGAAGACGAGCGTAGTTAACAATCCAACGTAAACCTAAAGTAGTACGACGATCAGGGCGTACTTCAACTGGTACTTGATAGTTAGCACCACCAACACGGCGTGCACGAACTTCTAATACCGGCATAACGTTTTTTAATGCTTCTTCAAACACTTCCATTGGATCTTTACCTGTACGTTCTTTAATAATATCGAACGCTGTGTAAAGAATTGTTTGTGCTTTACCTTTTTTACCATCAATCATAATTTGGTTGATTAAACGTGTAATTAATTTGGATTTGTAAATTGGATCTGGTAATACGTCTCTTTTAGCAACCGGACCTTTACGTGGCATTCATTTTCCTCCTTTCAAAAGCATTTCATATTTATATCATGAACTACTTTTTACGAAATTAATTTTTTTCTTTTGGTTTTTTCGTACCGTATTTAGAACGACTTTGTTTACGGTTTTCAACACCTGCTGTATCTAACGCACCACGGACAATGTGATAACGTACCCCTGGTAAGTCTTTAACACGTCCACCACGAATTAAAACAACACTGTGCTCTTGTAGATTGTGGCCGATACCAGGAATATAAGCAGTAACCTCGATACCGTTTGATAAACGAACACGGGCATATTTACGTAACGCTGAGTTCGGTTTTTTCGGTGTCATAGTACCAACACGTGTACATACTCCACGTTTTTGTGGTGAAGCAACGTTAGTTTGAACTTTTTTGAAGCTGTTATAACCTTTTCCAAGAGCTGGAGATTTTGATTGATGAACAACAGCTTTACGAGGTTTACGAACTAATTGGTTAATTGTAGGCATTTTATGTCCTCCCTTCATTTATTTTTTAAGCCCACACATCCAGGTGGTTCATTTTTGGGCAAAAATAATTTGTAGTTTTATACACTACATACCACCTAATTAATTTAATACAGCAACAGTTGCTGCTCCAACATCAATACCACATGCTTTACCTAATTTCTTCATAGATTCAGCATATTTTATTGGAACATTCCGCTCTAACGCCAAATCTTTAATTTCTTGAATGATTTTCGGATCGGCATCTTTAGCAATGATGACTGTTTCAGCACTGCCGTTTTTTAGAGCTTTTGCTGTTTGTTTCTTCCCAATAATAATCTTTTTATCCTGTTTTACTTTTTCATTAGACATTTTACATCCTCCAAAGCAACAGGCTTTACTTTTTTGGAATCACCTTAGATATATTAGCATCTTTATTTTTTAATGTCAACACGAAATTCTCACTTAAATTGAACTTTAATATTTGTCCGGAATAACAAATATGCTATTCCGGACTTGTTTATTTATTCAACTGTGACTGGTTGTTCGTCTAATTCTACATCTGCTTTTTTGATTTCAGCTTTTCGGTACATTTGCATTCCCGTTCCTGCTGGTACAAGTTTACCAATAATTACATTTTCCTTCAGACCTAGAAGTTCGTCTGTTTTACCTTTAATAGCCGCATCAGTTAATACGCGAGTTGTTTCTTGGAAGGATGCAGCAGATAAGAACGACTCTGTTTCAAGAGAAGCTTTTGTAATACCAAGCAGTACCGGTTTACCAGTTGCTGGTGTTTTACCTTCAAGTAATGTTTGTTTATTAGCATCAGTAAATTGATGAACATCCATTAATGTTCCTGGTAATACATCTGTATCACCGGAATCAATTACCCTAACTTTGCGTAACATTTGTCGAACCATAACCTCGATGTGTTTGTCGCCGATTTCAACCCCTTGCATACGGTACACACGTTGTACTTCATGAAGCAAGTATTGTTGAACAGCTTCCACATTTGCTACCCTTAATAATTCTTTCGGATCGATTGAACCTTCTGTTAGTTCTTGGCCATGAGTTACATAGTCTCCAACAGAGACTTTCAAACGAGCTGTATAAGGCGCGTTGTATGTTCTTGATTCGATTGCATTTGTTACAATAATTTCTTGTTGACGGTCTTTTCCTTCGTTTATTGCAGTTACTTCACCGTCAATTTCAGAGATAATTGCTTGACCTTTTGGATTTCTTGCTTCAAACAACTCTTGAACCCTTGGAAGACCTTGAGTAATATCATCACCAGCAACCCCACCAGTGTGGAATGTACGCATTGTAAGCTGTGTTCCTGGTTCTCCAATTGATTGAGCAGCTATAATACCAACTGCTTCTCCAACTTCAACTTCTTGGCCAGTAGCTAAGTTATAACCATAACACTTCTTACATACGCCATGACGAGTATTACATGTGAATGCTGAACGAATCCATACTGAATCAATGCCTGCGTTCTCGATTTCTTTAGCAATGTCTTCTGTGATCAGTTCATTTTGACGGACAATAATTTCATTTGTTTCTGGATGACGGACAGTTTTTCTAGCATAGCGCCCTACAAGACGTTCTTCTAGAGCTTCAATGATTTCCGTACCCTCATAAATAGCAGAAACTTTAATTCCGCGGTCTGTACCACAATCTTCTTCTCGGACAATTACATCTTGCGCAACATCGACAAGTCTTCTTGTTAAGTAACCAGAGTCAGCTGTCTTAAGGGCTGTATCCGCAAGACCTTTACGAGCACCGTGAGTGGAAATAAAGTATTCCAATACCGTTAATCCTTCTCGGAAACTTGATTTAATCGGTAATTCAATAATGTGCCCAGATGGATCCGCCATTAGTCCCCGCATACCTGCTAGCTGTGTAAAGTTCGATGCGTTACCACGAGCTCCTGAATCACTCATCATAAAGATTGGGTTCAAGTTATCTAATGACTTCATTAGTTTATCCTGAATATCGTCTTTTGCTGCACTCCAAATAGAGATTACCCGATCATAACGTTCATCATCAGTAATTAAACCTCTACGGAACTGTTTTAGAACATTATCTACTTTCTTCTGAGCTGCATCAAGAATCTCGGTCTTTTCTTCTAAAACAACGATATCCGCAATACTAATCGTAATACCGGACTTAGTAGAATACTTAAATCCTAAGTCTTTCATGCGGTCAAGCATTTTTGAAGTCTCAGTAATTTTGTACTTTTTAAATACCGCTGCAATAATTTTACCTAAGTAACCTTTCTTAAATGGCGGTACAAGTTCTCTTTTTTCAAGAACTTCTTTTACGTTTTCAGTCGGTGAAATAAAGTATTTCTCCGGTGTCGCTTCTTCAAGGTTTTCTCTAGTTGGTTCGTTAATATATGGGAATGATTTTGGTAAAATTTCATTGAAAATTAATTTACCAATTGTTGTTAATAACAACTTCTTATTTTGTTCTTCAGTAAAGGTTGGATTGTTTAAAGAACCAGCATGGACAGCTACACGAGTGTGTAAGTGTACATATCCATTTTGATAAGCAATTAAAGCTTCTTCCCGGTCTTTAAACACCATACCTTCACCAATCATACCTTTACGTTCAAGGGTTAAGTAATAGTTACCTAAAACCATGTCTTGTGAAGGTGTAACAACCGGTTTACCGTCTTTCGGGTTAAGGATGTTTTGTGCAGCTAACATGAGTAAACGTGCCTCTGCTTGCGCTTCTGCAGACAATGGTACGTGAACAGCCATTTGGTCACCATCAAAGTCGGCGTTAAAGGCTGTACATACTAACGGGTGAAGTTGAATAGCTTTTCCTTCCACTAACACAGGTTCGAACGCTTGGATACCTAATCTGTGAAGTGTAGGTGCACGGTTTAACATAACTGGATGTTCTTTTATGACTTCTTCTAAAACATCCCAAATTACAGGATCTAGACGTTCAATTTTACGTTTAGCTGATTTAATATTATGGGTTAACCCTTTTTCTACCAATTCTTTCATTACGAATGGCTTAAATAGTTCAATTGCCATTTGTTTTGGTAGTCCGCACTGGTACATTTTCAAGCTTGGACCTACTACAATAACGGAACGACCAGAGTAGTCAACACGTTTACCAAGTAAGTTTTGACGGAAACGACCTTGTTTTCCTTTTAACATATGAGATAAAGATTTTAACGGGCGATTTCCAGGGCCAGTGACAGGTCGACCACGACGACCATTATCAATTAAGGCGTCTACTGCTTCTTGTAGCATACGCTTTTCGTTTTGAACGATAATACTTGGTGCACCAAGGTCTAATAAACGTTTTAAACGATTATTCCGGTTAATTACACGACGGTATAAATCGTTTAAGTCAGATGTAGCAAAACGACCACCATCTAATTGCACCATCGGACGCAATTCAGGGGGGATTACAGGTAGCACATCTAAAATCATCCATTCTGGTTTATTTCCAGAATTACGGAACGCTTCAATTACTTCTAACCGTTTAATTGCGCGTGTTCTTCTTTGACCTTGAGCTGTTTCTAACTCTTCACGTAATTCAGAACTTTCCTTATCTAAATCAATATCTTGTAAAAGTTTTTTAATTGCCTCTGCTCCCATACCTGCTTGGAACTTATTACCATACTTTTCACGATAAGAACGATATTCTTTTTCAGACAGAAGTTGTTTCTTCTCTAATGATGTGTTTCCAGGTTCAGTTACTACATATGATGCGAAATAAATAACTTCTTCTAGAGCACGAGGCGACATATCAAGAACCAAGCCCATACGACTTGGGATTCCTTTAAAATACCAAATGTGAGACACTGGGGCTGCTAGTTCAATATGTCCCATTCTTTCACGACGTACTTTTGATAAAGTAACTTCTACACCACATCGATCACAAACGACACCTTTATATCGAACACGTTTATACTTTCCACAATGACATTCCCAGTCCTTTGTTGGACCGAAAATACGTTCACAGAACAAACCATCTTTTTCTGGCTTTAATGTACGATAGTTAATGGTTTCTGGTTTTTTTACTTCACCATAAGACCATGAACGGATTTTATCAGGTGAAGCAAGACCTATTTTCATATATTCGAAATTATTTACGTCAAGCAAGGGGCTGACCTCCTTTAATCATAAGGGTTTATCCCGTGAGAAATAAATGAAAGAAGAAAAACCCAATAGACAAATTCTAGGAATCTGTGCTTATTGAGTTTTTCTTTCTTTTAAATTACTCGCTGACACCTACTTTTTCAGATTCTTTTTTATCATTTTCTGATTGAATATTTAAAGCATCTGCTTGTTGGACATTATCATCATCTTCTAAGTCTTTCATATCGATTTCTTTTTTGTCACCAGATAAAATCTTCACATCTAAACCTAAGCTTTGCAGTTCCTTCATTAATACTTTGAAGGATTCTGGTACGCCAGGCTCTGGGACATTTTCACCTTTAACAATGGCTTCATATGTTTTAACACGACCAACGATATCATCAGACTTAACAGTTAAGATTTCTTGTAACGTATAGGCTGCACCATATGCTTCTAATGCCCAAACCTCCATCTCACCGAAACGTTGTCCACCGAATTGTGCCTTACCACCAAGTGGCTGTTGAGTAACAAGTGAGTAAGGACCTGTTGAACGAGCATGTAGTTTATCGTCAACCATATGGGCTAACTTAATCAAGTACATAATACCTACAGTTACACGGTTGTCAAATGGTTCACCCGTACGTCCATCGTACAAGACAGTTTTCCCATCACTTGGAAGTCCTGCTTCTTTTAATGTATTCCATATATCCTCATCAGTAGCACCGTCAAATACTGGTGTAGCAACATGGATACCAAGTTTTTTCGCAGCGATACCTAAATGTAATTCTAATACTTGCCCGATATTCATACGAGAAGGAACGCCCAGTGGGTTTAACATGATATCAATTGGAGTTCCATCTGGTAAGAATGGCATATCTTCTTCAGGTAATACTCTGGAAATAACACCTTTGTTTCCATGTCGTCCAGCCATTTTATCGCCCACTTGGATTTTCCGTTTCTGAGCAATATAAACACGGACTAATTGGTTTACACCTGGAGGTAACTCATCTCCATCAGCGCGATTGAACACTTTTACATCATGAACAATACCGCCACCTCCGTGAGGAACGCGTAGGGATGTATCACGGACTTCTCTTGCCTTTTCTCCAAAGATTGCATGAAGTAAACGTTCTTCGGCAGTTAATTCTGTTACCCCTTTAGGTGTAACTTTTCCAACTAAAAGATCTCCGTCTTTAACTTCTGCACCAATACGGATAATACCACGTTCATCTAAATTACGTAGGGCATCCTCACCAACGTTTGGAATATCTCGTGTAATTTCTTCAGGTCCAAGTTTTGTGTCACGAGACTCAGATTCATACTCTTCAATATGAATTGAAGTGTATACGTCATCTCTAACTAATCGTTCGCTCATAATAATCGCGTCTTCGTAGTTAAAACCTTCCCAAGTAGTAAAGGCAACAAGAACATTTCGACCAAGGGCAAGTTCCCCTTTATCCATTGATGGACCATCAGCCAAAATTTCGCCTTTTTTCACTCGATCTCCTACTTTAACGATTGGACGTTGGTTAAATGACATTCCGTTATTCGAACGAACAAATTTATGAACAACGTAGCGATCAAGATCACCTTTTACCTCTTGACCATCTACTTCTGAAATACGACGAACACGGATTTCTCTTCCTTCAACATGTTCCACAATTCCATCATGTTTACAAATGACTGCCGCACCTGAGTCTTTAGCGTTCACATATTCCATACCTGTACCGACAATTGGAGCTTCCGGCTTTAGTAACGGAACAGCTTGTCGTTGCATGTTTGCTCCCATCAACGCACGGTTTGAGTCGTCGTTTTCAAGGAACGGAATACACGCCGTTGCAGCGGATACAACTTGTTTTGGTGAAACGTCCATATAATCGACACGTTCAATTGGAACGACGATGTTTTCACCACGGAATCGTGCAAACACTTCATCCTCTAAGAAATGACCATCATCATCTAAAACCGCATTTGCTTGGGCAACTACATAGTTATCCTCTTCATCAGCTGTCATATAATGAATTTCATCGGTAACCCGACGATTTTCATGATCAACTTTACGATACGGTGTTTCAATGAATCCAAATTTATTTACCTTCGCATACGTAGACAGCGAGTTAATTAATCCGATGTTCGGTCCTTCTGGTGTTTCAATAGGACACATACGACCATAGTGTGAGTAGTGAACGTCACGCACTTCGAAACCTGCACGTTCACGAGTTAAACCACCCGGTCCTAGCGCAGAAAGTCTCCGTTTATGAGTTAATTCTGCAAGTGGGTTAGTTTGGTCCATGAATTGTGACAACTGTGAACTACCAAAGAACTCTTTAATCGCTGCAATCACAGGGCGAATGTTGATTAATTGTTGTGGTGTAATTGTATTAGTGTCTTGAATAGACATTCTTTCCCTTACAACACGTTCCATTCGAGATAAACCAATTCTAAATTGATTTTGTAACAACTCACCAACCGAACGTAAACGACGGTTTCCTAAATGGTCAATATCATCAGTTCTGCCTACACCGTGTAATAAATTGAAGAAGTAGCTCACTGAAGCAATAATATCTGCAGGTGTAATATGTTTAACGTCATCAGTTACATTTGCATTACCAATGATATTAATTTCTTTTTCTTCTTCATCTTTCGGTGCATACACTTTAATTGACTGAATTAAAATATCATCTTCTAAAACTCCGCCTACTGGGTCAAATCGTTTAAAACCAACACCGTTTTCGATGTATGGCATGATTTTATCCAATGTACGACGATCTAGTAGCGTGCCTTTTTCTGCAATAATTTCACCTGTATCCGGATCTGCCAACGTTTCAGCTAACGTATGGCCGAAAAGGCGTTGTGAAATATGCAATTTTTTATTAATTTTATAACGTCCTACACTAGCTAAATCGTAACGTTTTGGATCGAAGAAACGTGCGATAAGTAAGCTCTTCGCATTTTCTACAGTTGGCGGTTCACCAGGACGTAGACGCTCATATATTTCAATTAAAGCTTTCTCTGAATTATCGGTACTATCTTTTTCGAGGGTATTTCTTAAATATTCATTATCCCCAATCAAATCAATGATTTCTTGATCAGACCCGAAACCTAATGCACGCAGTAAAACGGTAATTGGTAATTTCCGTGTACGGTCAATCCGCACGTAAACCACATCTTTTGCATCCGTCTCAAATTCTAGCCAAGCCCCACGATTCGGAATAACCGTTGCAGAATAGCCATGTCTACCATTTTTATCTAACTTAGAACTAAAGTAGACACTAGGGGAACGAACTAATTGGGACACAATAACGCGCTCGGCACCGTTAATAATAAAGGTACCTGTTTCTGTCATTAGTGGGAAGTCACCCATGAATACTTCTTGGTCTTTAACTTCACCGGTTTCTTTGTTAACTAAACGGACTTTTACCCTTAATGGTGCTGCGTATGTAACATCACGCTCCTTCGATTCGTCTACAGAATATTTCGGTTCCCCTAAGTCGTAATCTATAAACTCAAGAGATAAGTTTCCTGTAAAATCCTCAATAGGAGAAATGTCGTGGAAGACTTCTCGCAAACCCTCATCAAGGAACCATTGATAAGAAGCTGTTTGAATTTCAATCAAATTTGGTAATTCTAATACTTCACGGATTCTTGCATAGCTTCTCCGTTGGCGGTGCCGTCCATACTGAACTAGTTGACCTGTCAACTGATTCACCCCTCAAATCAAACATTTTAGAAATGCATTTATAGCCACTTAAAATATTTAGTGGTACTTGCAAAGCAAATAGCTCTTCCAAAACTTCGTAATTGGCGAGAAATCTTGCCAACTAGTTAGTTTTATAAAAAAAGCATCAGCTTTTAAATCACGAAAAATAAAGGTTTCCTAAGAAAACCACAAAAACGTAGTCATTATTTATTCTATTTTTCCCATTTTATGATATATATATACTAGAACTACTAATAATTGGATAAACAGGAAAACATATGTTGGCATTAAAATATATTATCACATACATTATAAAGAGTCAATTTTTTCCGCTTTTAAAATGAAGTATCCTTTGTCTTTCATAACAACATGAACTTCACCGAACAACTCTTCTAATTTTTTCTTTGCAGATGGTGCTCCTTGTTTTTTCTGGATTACTACCCATAAAGCACCATTTTCTTTTAAACGGTGGAAACTTTCCTCGAAGATTGCATGGACAATTTGTTTACCAGCACGAATAGGTGGATTTGTTAGAATAGCAGCAAAACCTTCTTCTGTTACACTTTCGAACAAATTACTTTCATAAATTTTCGTATTGGTCACCCGGTTTATTTTCGCATTTTCCGATGCCAATTGAACAGCACGTTCATTAATATCTATCATATGTACAAGACGGGAAGGTAATGACTTCGCTATTGCTAAACCGATTGGACCATAACCACATCCAACATCCAATATCGGGCCTTGTATAGCAGGTTCTTCAAAACTTTCCACAAGCAAACGAGATCCAAAATCTACTTCGTTTTTTGAAAAAACCCCTCGATCGGTTGTAAATTGAAGTTTACTTCCTCTTAAAGTATATGTCCAGCTTTTCGGACTACTTGATGTAGTCGGCTTTTTCGTAAAATAATGATCTGCCAATATCATTCACCTCATTACCTTCGCAAGGTTTTGGCACTTAGTATAACATTTACTTATAGAATTTTAAAAAAAGCTCGCTTTATTCAGCGAGCTTTTATTGTAAGTTTTTATGAAAAGTTGAGAAAAAGTTAAATTATTTAACTTCAACTTCTGCGCCAACTTCTTCAAGTTTAGCTTTAAGTTCTTCTGCTTCTTCTTTAGATACGCCTTCTTTAAGTGGTTTTGGAGCATTGTCAACAAGTTCTTTTGCTTCTTTAAGACCAAGACCTGTGATTTCACGAACAACTTTGATAACTTTGATTTTTTGAGCACCAGCAGATGCTAATACTACATCAAATTCAGTTTGTTCTGCTTCTGCAGCACCACCTGCAGCACCACCCATAACAGCAACTGGAGCAGCTGCAGTTACACCAAATTCTTCTTCGATTGCTTTAACTAATTCGTTTAATTCTAAAACTGTCATATTTTTAACAGCTTCAATGATTTGTTCTTTAGTCATTATATTTTCCTCCTATTTTTTAATGAAAATTAATTTATATTACGCACCTTGTTCTTCTTTTTGATCAGCAACAGCTTTTGCAGCAAGTGCAAAGTTGCGAATTGGAGCTTGTAATACGCTAAGCAGCATTGAAAGTAATCCTTCTCTTGATGGAAGTTCAGCAAGAGCTTTAACTTCTTCAACAGTTGCAACGTTACCTTCAATTACACCAGCTTTAATTTCTAACGCTTCGTTTTCTTTTGCGAAGTTGTTTAAAATTTTAGCTGGAGCAACAACGTCCTCTGCACTGAACGCAACCGCGTTAGGACCTACTAGCACATCGTTCAATCCTTCTAATCCAGCTGCTTCTGCAGCACGACGAGTTAATGAGTTTTTGTATACTTTGAACTCAATACCCGCTTCACGTAACTGTTTACGAAGTTCTGTAACTTGCGCAACATTCAAACCACGGTAGTCAACGATTACTGTTGATGCACTTGATTTGAATTTTTCAGTGATTTCTTCTACTAATTGTTTCTTTTGTTCTAAGATTGCGCTTGACATCTCTACACCTCCCAGTTGATGATGTACATCTATACCGGATAAACAATTTAACCTCTGTGCTTGCGTAGACACAGAGGTTAATAGCAAAATGGCGACGTATAACTAACAACGTTAGTTACTTCCGTTTATATTTCACTACCTCGGTAGGAAATTAAGCTCAAAACGAGCACCTACTGTCTACGGTATAAATGTTATTTATTTTTAACTCACGAGCATTATATTAGCATAGCCCGAAAGTGAAGTCAACTTCCAGTTTTTAGATAGTTTCAGGGTCTACTTTGACTCCAGGACCCATAGTTGAACTTACAACTACATTCTTCATGTATGTTCCTTTAGCAGCTGCAGGTTTCGCTTTAACAATTGCATCATGAATTGCTTTTAAGTTTTCATGTAATTTTTCTGCATCGAAAGATACTTTACCGATTGGTACATGAACGTTACCTGCTTTGTCAGCACGGTATTCAACTTTACCAGCTTTGATTTCTTTAACTGCTTTTTCTACATCAAATGTAACTGTACCAGTTTTAGGGTTAGGCATTAAGCCTTTTGGACCTAGTACACGACCAAGTTTACCAACTTGACCCATCATATCTGGTGTAGCAACAACTACGTCAAAATCGAACCATCCACCTTGGATTTTTTCGATATATTCTGCTTCACCAACATAATCTGCGCCTACCGCTTCAGCTTCTTTTGCTTTTTCACCTTTCGCGAACACTAACACACGTTGTGTTTTACCTGTTCCGTTCGGTAGAACAACAGCACCACGGATTTGTTGATCATTCTTTCTAGTATCAACACCTAGACGGTATGCAACCTCTACAGATTCGTCAAATTTAACAAAACTGATTTTCTTAACTAATTCGATAGCTTCAGCTGCATCGTAAGCTTTGTTACGGTCAACTAATTTAGAAGCTTCGATATATTTTTTACCTCTTTTTACCATTATAATATCCTCCTCATTGTGGTTTTAACGGATTTTCCTCCCACGAATTAAGGTTGCGATTGTCAAAATTATGCGACCGCAACCTCAAATTCATTCGAAAAGATTAATCTTCAATAGTAATACCCATACTGCGAGCTGTACCTTCAACCATACGCATAGCTGATTCTACATTTGCAGCGTTTAAGTCAGGCATCTTCATTTCTGCAATCTCGCGTATTTTATCTCGCTTAACTGTAGCTACTTTGTTTTTGTTTGGCTCTCCAGAAGCTTTGTCAATACCTGCTGCTTTCTTAAGAAGAACTGCAGCTGGTGGAGTTTTCGTAATGAAAGTAAATGAACGGTCTTCGAATACCGTAATTTCTACTGGTATAATTAAACCAGCTTGATCAGCTGTACGAGCGTTAAATTCTTTACAGAACCCCATGATGTTCACACCCGCTTGACCTAACGCAGGACCAACCGGTGGCGCTGGGTTCGCTTTTCCTGCTGGAATTTGTAATTTAACAATTTTAACGACTTTTTTAGCCACGAGACACACCTCCTTAAGTCCGTGATGTGGTATTTGGGTAAGACTACCCTCCCACTCAATATATAACCATTATAATAAAATAGTATTGAACATATGTCAAATCTCGTTCATGAGACGTATCGACTTAAAAAGTTTAACAGATTATAATGCTTTTTTCAAGACCTTTTACAAATTAAATTTTTTCGATTTGTGAAAAGTCAAGTTCAACAGGAGTTTCACGTCCAAACATATTTACTGATACTTTTAGTTTTCCTTTTGCCTTATCGATTTCTTCCACTTGACCAGAGAAATCTTTAAATGGTCCATCAATTACTTGGACAGTTTCACCGATTTCAACGTCTATATCAACGTGATTAACGTCTACACCCATTTGTTTTAGTAAGTTATTAACTTCCTCTGGTAGTAGTGGTGTCGGCTTAGATCCTGAGCCAGATGATCCTACAAACCCAGTTACACCTGGTGTATTACGAACTACATACCATGAATCGTCTGTCATAATTAATTCAACTAATACATACCCAGGGAAAACTTTTTTCTTTACAACCTTTGACTTACCATTCTTTACTTCAGTTTCTTCTTTTTCAGGTACAACTACCCGAAATATCTTATCTTGCATTCCCATCGTTTCAACACGTTTTTCTAAATTTGTTTTTACTTTATTTTCATACCCTGAATACGTATGAACAACATACCAATTTTTTTCCATTAAAGGGGACTTATTGTCCTTCCCTCCTTATAACAAGTTTTCAAAATTAAAACCCTTTGTTTTAACTTACACTTATATACTTTAGTTTTTATACAACTATACTTTTTTAAATAGAGTCACAAAAACTTTTATCCAATTAAAAAACCCGTTAACCGGGCTTGTAAAAATGTTCATATTACCATTATAACAAAGGATGGTTTCGTTATTCATTAATTTTAAGGAATTAAGTTAATTAAACTAGAAATTCCTAAATCGACAAGTGCAAAGAAAATAACGAAAAAGACTAGCGTAGTGATAACCGTAATTGTATATTTCGTTAGTTCTTTTCGATTTGGCCATCTTACTTTTCGCATTTCTTCTGCAACATTGTGGAAAAACTTACTAATATTCATGTTTAACCTCCAGAAGGATTGATTATTATATTATTCAAATCGATGGACTGTATGTTTCGAGCAGTGTTTACAAAATTTTTTAATTCAAGTCGATAATCTTGTTTATTTTTTAAAATGCTCACATTATAATTTCTCGAACCACAGTTTTCACAGGCTAGTACATGTTTTTTTGTCATTTTTATACACCGTAATTATTATATAAATTTCCTATCCTTCAAAGATTATCATGTAAAACCCCACTCTGTCAATGGTGTAACGTATTTACATTCTTTCTATATCCTTCTATTAAACAGCCATTTTTCTTACAAAATAACATTATTTCGATAACTGTGATTCTCTTAAACCAAATTCCTTTGAATCTAAATATTTTTCTAATTTCCGCTTCACACGTTGTAGGGCATTGTCAATAGACTTAACATGTCTGTTCAGTTCGTCGGATATTTCTTGATACGATTGTCCGTCTAAATATAAAGCTAGTACTTCCCGTTCCAAGTCACTTAATAATTCGTTCATTTTTAATTCAATACTGTCGAACTCTTCTTGACTAATAATTAGTTCTTCAGGATTCAATGATTGTGACCCTGTCAACATATCCATTAACGTACGATCCGATTCTTCATCAAAGACGGGCTTGTCCAACGATATATATGAGTTAAGAGGGATATGCTTTTGCCTTGTTGCGGTCTTGATGGCGGTAATAATTTGCCTTGTAACACAAAGTTCTGCAAACGCTTTAAAAGATGTGGATTTATCATCTTTATAATCCCGAATCGCTTTAAATAAACCAATCATACCTTCTTGAACAATATCTTCCCGATCAGCACCGATTAAAAAGTAGGATCTTGCTTTTACACGAACAAATTGACGGAACTTATGAATCAAGTAATCTAGTGCTTCACTGTTTCCGTTATGGACTAACTCTACAATCTTTTCATCTTCCATATCATCAAATTTGTAGTTCAGATTTTTTTCATCCCTCAATGAAATCACCCTAATCCGCTCTCGAGTTGATAAATTCATTATACCTTAATATAATTTTTAAGGTCAACCTTATTATTCGCCTCTTCTGAATTTTTCAAAAAAATCTGCAACTTCCTTCGAAAGAGGAATTTTTGAAAATGGCCTTTCTTCTTCTATTTCTTTTAATTCCTTTTCTATACTAACTTCAATTTGCCTAATGTCATTATATAGTTCACGCGCTGATACTCGGAATGCACCTTGACCGAAAATTTGCCATTGTTCCGCTCCATCGGAAGTTGCGACATATACTTTTGTCTTTCGATTCATTTTCTCCCTTGCCAGCTTTTCAATTCTCGCATCTGCCGTTTCCTTTTCCTTCGTATAAATTATTTCTACGTTATAGTTTTTATATTTTGTTTCTTTTCCTTTAACAACATAAGCATCAAAGACAACAATAACATGAATACCCATATACCCCTTGTATTCCGCTAATTTCTCGATTAACAAATCACGTGCCGCTGCTAAATCCTTGTCCTTTAACGCTTGTAATTCAGGCCATGCACCAATCATGTTATATCCATCAACGATTAATATATCCATGACTATACAAGAGGTTCTCTTTTTCGATAAATTTCATACATCAGCAAAGCTGCTGCTACCGATGCATTCAAAGATGTGACATGACCTCGCATTGGAAGACGTAATAAAAAGTCACATTTTTCTTTATGCAATCTTCCAATCCCTTTTCCTTCACTACCGATAATAAGCGCAAGCGGCATTGTGCCATCAATTTCGCGGAAATCCATTGTTCCCTTTGCATCTGTGCCGGCGATCCATACACCTTTTTCTTTCAATTCATCAATAGTTCTAGCAATATTTGTTACTCGAACAACAGGAATATGTTCAATTGCCCCTGTTGATGTTTTCGCGACCGTTGGAGTTAGACCAACAGATCTTCTTTTTGGAATAATAATACCATGAACACCACTTGCATCTGCTGTTCTCATAATTGATCCTAGGTTATGAGGATCTTCAATTTCATCTAAAATTAAAAAGAACGGTTCTTCATTACGTTCTTCTGCTCGTTTAAAAAGTTCATCAAGTTCGTAATATTTGTAAGCTGCTACTTGAGCGATAACACCTTGATGATTTCCTTGCACCATTTCATCAAGTTTTTTCTTTGGTACAAATTGAACGATAATTTTTTTCTCTTTCGCAGCTTTAATAATAGGTTGCATTGCACCCTTTTGTGAACCTTCACCAATCCAAATTTTGTTTATATCTCGATCTGTATTAATTGCTTCTAATACTGGACTTTTACCGATAACGTAATTATTTTCCATTCTTATCCTCCTTTCTTTGTTCAGCTTTTAACAATGCTCGTTCAACGACTTGTTCCAATCGTTCGAAATCTTGCTTTAAATACAAGTATCCAATTAAAGCTTCGAATGCTGTACTATACCGATATGTTTGTACATCTGTATTTTTTGGAACAGAATTACTTTTAGCATTTCTTCCACGTCTTACAACAGCTTCTTCTTCACTTGTTAAAAAACCTTCCTCGAGAAAGCTATGAATAATATAATTTTGTGCCTTTGCTGACACAAATTCAATTGAGCTTTTTTGTAAAAGGTGTGGTTTTACGTGACCTTTTTCTAACAAGTGACGCCGCACATATAATTCATATACGGCGTCACCCATATAAGCTAAAGCTAAACTATTTAAAGTTTTTGCATCGGTCGCAAACTTGTTGATTAACATGCAATTTATCCTCTTTTCCAGCGTGTACCTTGTGGTGTATCTTCTAAAATAATATTCATCGATTTTAACTTGTCACGAATGTCATCGGCTGTTTTAAAATCACGATTTTTCCGAGCTTCAATCCGTTGTGCAATTAATTGTTCAATTTCTTCATCTAATAATTCTTCATTTTCTTGTTCAAGGGAAAGACCTAAACAATCAAACAAATCCTCAAAGGTTTTTAAGTACTGTTCAATTACTTTCGTTGAGGTTGTTTTTTCCATTAAGTAATAGTTGGCAGATTTTGCAAGTTCAAACAATACAGTAATAGCATTCGCTGTATTAAAATCATCATCCATTTCTTTAATGAATTGATTGCGATATTCATTAATTTGTTCTAACCATTTTTCATCATTATCCGTTAAATTTGTACTTGATTCTAAACGATATTTTAAATTTGAATAAGCAGTTTGCAAACGTTCTAAAGATGACTTTGCATTATTTAATAATTCGTCACTGTAATTAATTGGATGACGATAATGAACAGACAACATAAAAAAGCGAAGTACATTTGGATCATGCTTTTTAATAATTTCATGGACAAGGACGAAGTTACCTAATGACTTCGACATTTTTTCGTTATTAATATTAATATATCCGTTATGCATCCAATAATTAGCGAAAGGTTTACCAGTTAAACTTTCTGTTTGGGCGATTTCGTTTTCATGGTGTGGGAATGATAAATCTTGTCCGCCAGCATGAATATCAATTGTATCACCTAAATACTTTCTCGCCATCGCGGAGCATTCAATATGCCAGCCAGGTCTACCTTTCCCCCATGGACTTTCCCAATATACTTCACCTGGTTTTGCTGCTTTCCAAAGAGCAAAGTCAAGTGGATCTTCTTTCTTCTCACCAACTTCAATCCGTGCACCTAAATGAAGATCATCAACGGATTGATGAGAAAGCTTTCCATAATCTTCAAATTTTTTCGTACGGAAATATACATCACCATCAGATTCATAAGCATAGCCTTTATCAATCAATCCTTGAATAAATTCGATAATTTCATCCATATTTTCTGTAACACGTGGGTGGTGTGTTGCATGTTTGCACCCTAATGCCGTAACGTCATCAAAATATGCTTGAATAAATCGTTCAGCCAGTGAAAATACGTCTTCATTTTGTTCATTTGCCGCACGAATGATTTTATCGTCTACATCGGTAAAGTTAGAAATATAATTAACTTCATATCCACGAAATTCTAAATAACGACGGACCGTGTCAAAAACAATTGCAGGGCGTGCATTACCTATATGAATATAATTATAAACGGTCGGTCCGCACACATACATTTTTACTTTACCTTCTTCAATTGGAATAAAGTCTTCTTTCTTTTGCGTTAATGTATTATAGATTTTTATTGACAACTTCTAAACTCCTTTCTTTCCTTGCGCAACTCATCAAGTTCTTTTTGTAGTTCTTCAATTTGTTTCTCCATTGTTTTAATTCGATCATATACCGGATCTGGTAAGTCACCATGATTTAAATCCTTTTTAATTCGTTTACCATCTTGAATAACAACTTTACCTGGAATACCTACGACTGTTGCATTTGGAGGTACGTCCTTTAATACTACCGCTCCAGCCCCAACTTTTGAATTTTCACCTATCGTAATAGAACCTAACACTTTTGCCCCACTAGCAACAAGAACATTATCTTTCAAAGTTGGATGACGTTTCCCCTTTTCTTTTCCTGTCCCACCTAGTGTAACACCTTGGTAAAGTGTTACATTATCACCAATCTCACATGTTTCTCCGATAACGACACCCATTCCATGGTCAATAAATAGTCTTCTCCCTATTCTCGCACCTGGATGGATTTCAATGCCCGTGAAAAATCGACTAATTTGTGAAATTAAACGCGCAATAAACTTCATGTTTTTGCGATAAAACCAATGTGCGAATCTGTGGGCCCAGATTGCATGTAAACCCGAATAAGTTAACACAACTTCCAACACACTACGAGCTGCAGGATCCTGTTCGAAGACAACCTCAATATCTTCTTTAATTCGTTTAAACATTCGAATCACCCCTATTTGGAATTTTTATCCTTGTTTTCTCCCCTTAATTCCAACTTGTTTGACTGATTTACTTCACAAATTTCTTCCAATAAAAAACGCCTCTGCCGTTAGACAGAGACGCTTTTTAGCGCGGTTCCACTCTGTTTAGACAATCCACTATTCATAAAACACACGTGGTTGTCTCAACTCTTCCTGTTAACGGCAGGTTCCCGCCTTTATCTACTGAACAAAAAGTTGTTCGATAAAGGGCTCAGAGGTGCATTTCAATATTGAGTGGCTTTAGGTCACTTTCAGCCGGTGATGACCCTCTCTGAAAAAGCATCAATACCTACTTCTCCTCTTCAAAGCTTTCACTTTGATAAATTTTTTATTTGTATCATTACTATATTATACTTTTTTCAAAATGTTAATCCAAAAGACTTTGAATTCTTTGAATAACTTTTTCTTTCCCTAATAACTCAATTGTTTCACCTAATGAAGGACCGTGAGTTTGACCGGATACAGCAACCCGAATCGGCATAAATAGTTTTTTACCTTTAACACCTGTTGCTTTTTGTACGCGTTTAATAGCGCCCATAACTTCTGATGAAACAAATGGTTCAACTTGTTCCAATTCTTGTAATAATCCTTTTAATACTTCTGGTACATGGTCTTCTTTTAAAACTGCTTGTTCTTCTTCTCCGTACTCAATTTGATCTTTGAAGAACAAGTCTGTTAATGGAACAATTTCTGCTCCGTAACTCATTTGTTCTTGGTAAAGAGCAATTAGTTTACGTGCAAATTCTAATTCTTCTCCAGAAGGATTTTCAGAAATTCTACCTGCTTTAATTAAATGGGGTAAAGAAAGTTCTACTACTTTATCTAAATCTGCCGCTTTTATATATTGATTATTCATCCAAGTTAGTTTGTTTCGATCAAACACAGCTGGGGATTTAGATAAACGGTTTGGATCAAATATTTCTATTAATTGTTCTTTAGAGAAAATTTCCTCTTCACCCACCGGTGACCAACCAAGTAAGGTAATGAAGTTGAACAGAGCTTCTGGAAGATATCCTAACTCCTCGTACTGCTCCATAAATTGGATAATTGTTTCATCCCGTTTACTTAATTTTTTATGATTTTCATTCACAATTAATGTCATATGCCCAAAAATTGGTGGTTCCCAATCGAAAGCTTCATAAATCATTAATTGTTTTGGCGTATTAGAAATATGATCATCACCACGTAATACGTGAGTAATTTTCATTAAATGGTCATCGATTGCTACCGCGAAGTTGTACGTAGGCACGCCATTCTTTTTAACAATAACCCAATCGCCAATATCAGCAGATTCGAAGGAAACTTCATCTTTCACGATATCATTGAATTTATATGTTTTCCCTTCAGGTACTCGGAAACGAATACTAGGTTTTCTGCCTTCATTTTCTAATTTTTCTTGTTCCTCTTTAGTTAGATGGCGACATTTGCCTGAGTATTGTGGTGCTGCAATTCCACGAGCTCTTTGGGCTTCACGATCTTGTTCCAGCTCTTCTTCAGTACAATAACATTTATAAGCAAGTCCTCTATCTAATAAGTCCTCATAATACTTTTTATAAATGTCAAGTCGTTCAGATTGGCGATACGGACCATAGTCACCGCCGACATCAATACTTTCATCCCAATCAATGCCTAGCCATTTTAAATATTTTAATTGGCTTTGCTCTCCACCTTCGATATTTCTCTTTTCATCTGTATCTTCAATACGGATAATTAATTTCCCGTTTTGATTTCTTGCAAATAAATAGTTAAAAAGTGCTGTCCTTGCATTTCCAATATGTAAGTGGCCAGTCGGGCTTGGCGCATAGCGAACGCGAATCGTACTCATCACATTTAACCTCCAGTATTCAAATAACAATGCTTTTTATGTATATTTTACAAACATATTTTATTTTACACCAAAATATAAGTACTTTGTTAAGTAATATAAGCTATTTTTCTATTTTTTCAAGAAGAACGACTGAAAGTGCTGCAATACCTTCTTCTCGACCTATTGAACCTAATTTCTCATTTGTTGTTGCCTTTACATTTACTTGATCTTTTTCTGCATCTAAAAGCTTCGCGATATTTTCTTTCATCTCAATGATATAAGGAGCCATTTTCGGTTTTTGAGCTATTATTGTACAATCTACATTTCCTAATTTATATCCCATACCTTTCACCTTATTCCAAATATCAGTTAATAAATATGCTGAATCTGCATTTTTATAAGCAGCATCCGTATCTGGAAAATGAGTACCAATATCTCCTAAACCAACCGCTCCCAAAATCGCATCTGTTATCGCGTGTAATAATACATCTGCATCGGAATGACCAAGTAACCCCTTTTCATACGGAATATTAATTCCACCGATAATTAGTGGTCTCCCCTCGACTAATTGATGAACATCATATCCTTGTCCAATTCGAAACATACTTGTATCTCCTCTTCTTTAAAAAGATTTTCGTTTTTTGTTTGCATATTTTGAGGCTAGTATTATTTTTCATTAATTCCCTTTATAATAGCTTCAGCAAAATATAAATCCTCTTTTGTTGTGATTTTAATATTATTATAGTCTCCTTCAACAATCTCGACATGGTGACCAATTCTCTCCACTAAGCTAGCATCATCCGTTCCGGTGAATCCATCCATCTCTGCCTTTTCATAAGCTTCCTTTAATAACGATAGCTTGAATGCTTGAGGTGTTTGGATGGACCATAGTTCCGATCGATCAAACGTTTCCTGAACGATGCCATCTTTTGCTCTTTTTATCGTATCCTTTACAGGCACCGCCAAAATAGCGGCACTTTTTTCACTTGTAACTTGGACTAGTTTTTGAATATGTTCAATACGAACAAACGGTCTTGCTCCATCATGAACAAGTACAATACACTCTTCTTTAATTCTTTTTAAACCTTCATAAACACTTTCTTGTCTTTCTCGTCCACCCTTTACGATTGCTTTTACTTTCATAAATTTATAAGAACGAACGAGCTCTTCCATAAAATCCCGGTCCTGCTCATTAACGACTAAAACGATCGACGAACACCATGGATCGTTTTCAAAAACATTAAGAGTGTAAGCAATAATCGGTTTATCTTGTAAACTAATCCGTAATTTATTTGTCCCAATCCCCATTCTTTTCCCCATACCTGCGGCTGGGATTACTACATTATATTTCATATAAATTCCCCTGTTTTTGTATATTATTTCCAATTATAATAATAAAATAAGGGAGACCTTAGTTCAAATACTGATCTCCCATTCAACAAAAGTTCTTATTATTATAAAGCCTTTTCTAATAATTTTGGTTTTGCAAATATCATTCGACCTGCCGATGTTTGTAATACACTTGTTACAAGTACATTTATTGTTTTACCGATATAATTTCTTCCTTCTTCAACGACTATCATCGTACCGTCATCTAAATAGGCAATCCCTTGATTTTGTTCTTTACCATCTTTAATAACAAGAACATCCATTTCTTCCCCTGGTAAAACAACTGGTTTTAATGCATTAGCCAAGTCATTTATGTTTAAAACCTTCACCTTTTGTAATTCACATACTTTATTTAAATTAAAGTCATTCGTAACTACCGTACCATTTGTCAATTTCGCCAACTTAACTAATTTACTATCAACTTCTTGTATATCTTCAAAATCGCCGTCATAAATTTCTACCTTAATCGGCAATTCTTTTTGAATTTTATTTAATATATCGAGACCTCTTCTACCTCGATTTCGTTTTAACACATCTGAGGAATCTGCAATGTGCTGTAATTCTAAAAGTACAAATTGTGGAATAACAATAGTCCCTTCTAAAAATCCAGTTTTGCATATATCGGCGATTCGACCGTCTATAATTACACTCGTATCAAGAATTTTTAACCGTGAGCCTTGTGCTTTTTGACTTTCTTCATCGATTGCCTTCTTCTTACTTCCACGATTTGTAAATATACTCATTAATTCTTCTCGCTTCTTAAATCCAACTTGGAAGCCAAGATAACCAAACAATAAAGTAAGAATAATTGGAACAATATCATTAAGAATTGGGAATAGGATGGAATCCAATGCAGAGTTAATTAAAAACGCAACAATTAATCCTAAAATCAGTCCAATAGTACCAGTTAATAGTTCAGCAACTGGCGCCTTTAACAATTTTTCTTCCAACCACTTTATAATATTAATTACATAATTCACAACCCAAAATGTCATAAGGAAAAATATAATAGCACCTAAAATAGCTGAAATGTAAGGATTATTGAGGAACGTGAGATGATTTATATTCAATAATTTATAAACAAATGGGAGTAATAAGACACCTAAAGTTCCTCCGATTAGTAGAAAACATATTTGTACAATTCTTTTGAGCAAATTGTTCACCTCCACATAATTCATTATAAACAATTACACATTTTTGAATTGTTCACCTCCACATACTTCATTATAAACAATTACACATTTTTGAAACGTATAATTACTAAATTATTTATGAAATGTTAGGATTATGAAATATTATTTCATAATCCGTTACACTTAATCATTTAGTGCTTTTTGTATTGCCTCTTTAATCATGGATACACCTATAACCTCTATGTTTCTAGAATTTACCCAATTTCCGATATTATTTTTTGGTACGAACACACGTTTGAACCCTAATTTTTCAACTTCTTTAACACGTTGATCAATTCTCGACACTCTTCTCACTTCACCCATTAGGCCAACTTCACCAATGAAACAATCCGTTGCTCTTGTCGGTTTGTCATAAAAACTCGATGCTAAACTAATAGCAACAGCTAAATCAATGGCAGGTTCATCAAGCTTTACACCACCTGCTGCTTTTAAATATGCATCTTGATTTTGTAATAAAAGACCAGCCCGCTTTTCAAGAACAGCCATCAAAAGAGTTACCCGACTATGATCAATACCCGTTGCCATTCTCCGCGGATTTCCAAAACTTGTTGGAGTGAGTAGTGCTTGAATCTCAACTAATATTGGACGTGTCCCTTCCATTGAAGCAACAACAGATGAACCAGATGCACCTTGTAGACGTTCTTCTAAAAATACATCTGAAGGATTAGCTACATCAATTAAACCTTCTTCTTTCATTTCGAAAATACCTATTTCATTCGTAGAACCGAAACGGTTTTTTACTGCTCGTAAAATACGGAAAGTATGGTGTCTTTCCCCTTCAAAATATAAAACGGTATCCACCATATGTTCGAGTAAACGAGGACCAGCAATTGCACCTTCTTTTGTCACATGCCCGACGATAAAGATCGGGATATTCATCGTTTTTGCTATACGCATTAATTCACTTGTTGTTTCTCTCACTTGTGATACGGAACCAGGAGCTGAAGTAATATCAGGATGGAATATCGTTTGGATGGAGTCAATGACGGCAAAATCCGGTTGTAATTCATTTATCGTGTGTTCAATATAATGTAGATTTGTTTCAGCATAAACATAAAGGTTTTCTGAATTAATCCCTAATCGTTCTGCTCTTAGTTTTGTCTGTTTAACAGACTCTTCTCCTGAAATATATATAACTTTTAAACCGCTACTTGCCAATTGATTGGATACTTGTAATAACAAAGTGGATTTTCCGATTCCAGGATCTCCCCCTATTAAGACAAGTGAACCATTTACAATTCCGCCACCTAATACACGATTTAATTCTTTAGATTTTGTAAAAGTTCGTGGCGCTTCTTGTGATTCAACATTTTTTAACGAAACTGCTTTAATCTCCGAACCAGTTACTTTTGCAGAATGGGAAAAAACTGCCCGACGGTTTCCTTTTACTTCTTGGATTTCTTCAACGAGCGTATTCCATTTACTACAACTTGGACATCTCCCCATCCATTTCGCTGTTTCATAACCACATTCGGAACAAACAAATTTTGTTTTAATCTTTGCCATATATGTTCCCCTTCAAGTTTGATGTATATTTTTGTTTATAAAATAACCTTCATTTTGTAATTATTCTCCCATAAAAAAAGGGAGGAAGGCAACCCCACTAAAGATTTATATTCGGTAGTTGCCTTATTCCGACTTTTGTAGTATTCGCCTATACTCCCGTTTATGATAATACTTTTGAATTTGGTCGTACGACAAATTTGTCGTCTTCTACATCGATAATTACCTTTTGACCACTTGATATATTTCCCTTTAATAGTTCCTCAGATAGTAAATCCTCAATATTTTTCTGGATTGCACGTCTTAATGGTCTTGCTCCATATTCAGGGTCATTACCCTCTTCAACAATTTTATCTCTTGCACTTTCCGTTAACTCTAATTCAATCTCTTGTTCTTGTAGACGTTTAAGCAATGTATTCAATAGTAAATCGACAATTTTTCCTAAATGCTCTTTTTCTAAAGCATGGAACACAATTATTTCATCAACACGGTTGATAAATTCTGGACGGAAAGCTTTTTTCAATTCTTCTAACACTTTATCTTTCATATCTTTATAATCTTGATTACTATCTTGGACATTAAAACCAACGTATTTATTACGTTTTAATGACTCTGCACCGATATTTGATGTCATAATCACAATCGTATTGCGGAAGTCTACTGTACGTCCTTTTGAATCCGTTAAACGACCGTCTTCTAATACTTGAAGTAAGATATTAAATACATCCGGGTGAGCTTTTTCGATTTCATCAAGTAAAATAACTGAATATGGTTTCCGCCGTACTTTTTCCGTTAATTGACCACCTTCATCATAACCAACATATCCTGGCGGTGAACCAACTAAGCGGGATGTCGAATGTTTCTCCATATATTCAGACATATCAATGCGTATCATTGCATCTTCATCACCGAACATTGCTTCTGCTAATGCACGAGCAAGTTCAGTTTTTCCAACACCTGTTGGTCCTAAGAAGATAAATGAACCGATTGGACGTTTCGGATCTTTCAATCCAGCTCTTGCACGTCGAACTGCTTTTGATACTGCTGTTACCGCCTCTTCTTGCCCAATAACACGTGAATGAAGAACTTCTTCAAGTTTTAATAACTTAGCCGTTTCTGTTTCTGCAATTTTTGATACCGGAATTCCCGTCCAGCTTGCAACGACACTTGCTACGTCATCAACAGTTACTTGACTATTCTCTTTTCCTTGTTTTTCTTTCCATTCTTTTTTCGTTTCTTCTAATTGTTCACGTAGTCTTTGTTCCATATCGCGTAATGATGCTGCTTTTTCAAACTCTTGACTTTGAACAGCTGCATCTTTTTCTTTCCGAACTTCATCAAGTTTTGCTTCTAATTCTTTTAAACTTGGTGGGGTTGCAAAACTACGTAAACGTACTTTTGAACTAGCTTCATCGATTACATCAATCGCTTTATCTGGTAAAAATCGGTCAGAAATGTAGCGATCTGATAATCTTACTGCTGCTTCAATGGCATCATCAGTAATAGCAACACGGTGATGTGCTTCATAACGGTCACGAAGCCCTTTTAAAATTTGGATGGACTCTTCTAATGTTGGCTCATCAACAGTAATCGGTTGGAATCTCCGTTCTAGTGCTGCATCCTTTTCAATATATTTACGATATTCATCAAGGGTTGTCGCACCGATACATTGTAATTCTCCTCGTGCTAATGAAGGCTTTAAAATGTTGGACGCATCAATTGCACCTTCAGCTCCACCTGCACCAATTAACGTATGCAATTCATCGATGAATAAAATAATATTACCAGCTTGACGAATCTCATCCATCACTTTTTTCAAACGGTCTTCAAACTCACCGCGATATTTAGTTCCAGCAACAACGGTCCCCATATCTAATGTCATAACCCGTTTGTTTCTTAATATTTCTGGTACTTCATTATTTACAATTTGTTGAGCTAATCCTTCAGCAATCGCTGTTTTTCCAACACCCGGTTCCCCAATTAATACTGGGTTATTTTTCGTTCTCCGGCTTAACACCTCAATAACTCGTTGAATTTCCTTACTACGTCCAATAACTGGGTCTAATCCACCTTCTCTTGCCACTTGAGTTAAGTCACGAGCTAAACTATCTAATGTCGGTGTATTTACATTAGCCTGAGTACCGTTAGCAGCACCAGAGTCATTATTTCCTAATAATTGGAGTACTTGTTGACGTGCTTTGTTTAAGCTAACACCTAAATTACTTAGAACACGAGCAGCAACTCCCTCGCCCTCACGAATCAAACCGAGAAGAATATGTTCCGTTCCGACATAAGAATGACCTAATTTCCGAGCTTCGTCCATAGATAACTCAATAACCTTTTTAGCTCTTGGTGTGTATTGAGGTGTTTGAATTTTTTCCTTTCCAACACCAATTAAATTTTCAACTTCTTTTTGAATCTTTTCCGATGTAAGTCCGATAGCAAATAATGCCTTAGCAGCAATACCTTCTCCTTCACGAACTAACCCTAACAAAATATGTTCGGTCCCTACATTACTATGATTTAAACGAATTGCTTCTTCTTGTGATAAAGCTAAAACCTTTTGAGCCCTTTCCGTAAATCGACCAAATAACATCGCATTTCCCCCTTTTTAGGAATTGTTTTCTAATAATAAACGCTCGCGTATTAAAGTGGCTCGCCGCACATCACGTTCAAATGGACGAAGTGGACCACCTGCATATTGTTGTAAAAAGCCCGGCTGAGTTAAAATCATAAGTTCGTTTAAAATATTCCTAGAAATATTTTCTATATATCCTATATCTATGCCCAAACGAACATCAGATAAACATTTTGCAGCCTCTTTTGACTCAATAATTCGGCTATTTTTTAAAATCCCGAGGGATCGCCATACCTTATCTTCTAATTGAATACCAGCTGTTTTAACAATCGACTCTCTTGCTGAACGCTCTTGTTGAACGATTTGCTCAACTACATTTTTTAAATCTAAAATAATATCTTGTTCGGATTTACCTAGTGTAATTTGATTTGAAATTTGAAAAATATTACCTAAAGCCTCACTACCTTCACCATATATACCACGTACAACAAAGCCAAGTTGATTGATGGAAGGAATTAATTGTTTCATTTGTTGGGTCATGACCAAACCAGGTAAATGCATCATTACAGAGGCACGTAAACCTGTACCTACATTCGTTGGACAACTTGTAAGGTAGCCTCTCACTTCACTAAATGCATAATCCAAATGTTGTTCTAACTGATCATCGACCGCATTAGCTAAATTCAATGCCTCTTCTAACTGTAATCCCGAGAAAATACATTGAATACGAATATGGTCTTCCTCGTTTACCATAATACTTATAACCTCATCTTGTGACAGTAAACAAGCACCCTGAGGCGATTGTTCAGCAAGATTTGGGCTGATGAGATGTTTTTCTACTAACACTTGTTTGTGTAACGGTTGCAATTCTTCCATCATTAATAGCTCAGCATCTTTTAAAGGATAAAGATTAATTAAAGGAATCATTTGTTTAAACTTATCTAATACCTTCTTAGCCTCTTCTTGCGTACCTAAAGTTGGAAACATAAAGTTTTTTAAATTTCTAGCCAAACGAATGCGTGAAGTTAAGATAATATCCGATTCAGGTCCCTCCGCATTCATCCAAGGACTTACAGTCTGGTTTAAAAAACGCTCGATTGACATTTCATTCTCCTCCCTCTTGTAACTGCTTCTCATATGCTCGGATTTCATCTCGAACTTCTGCTGCCTTTTCAAATTCTTCTTTAGCTACAAGAGATTGAAGAGTTTCCTTTAAAATATCAATTTTCTTTCGTAAATGAATCGTACCCCCTGATCGCTCAGGAATTTTACCAATATGTTTCCAGTTTCCGCCATGCAATCTTTTTAAAATAGGTGTCACTTGATCCTGAAAAGCATCATAACAACTTGCACAGCCAAATCGTCCAATTTTTAGAAATTGTTGCAACGTCATACCACAAGTATCACATTGAATAATTTCATTCGGATGTATAGCATTACTATGTGTATGTTCTATATTCGGGTTAAAATTAAATAATCCTGCTAATAAATTATTTATCGATAACCCCGAAGAATTATTAAACATAATTATATTCCCTTTTTCATGTGCACATTGTTCACACAAGTGAACTTCCATTTTTTCACCATTAATGATTTTAGTAAAATGTACAGTAGCTGATCTTTTTTGACATTCTTGACAGATCACCCGAATCACCTCACTATTCATATCTTAAAGAAAATAGCATCGCTTTTAAAATTCTTGCCCTTAAAATATCTCGTTCAGGTAGTTCTAAATATATTACTGAACGATCCAATGCATTCAGCATTATTCTTGCTTCACGATTCGTGATAATTTCTTCATTTAAAAGACTTTCAACAATATCTGTTGCTGAGTTTTGTGAGATTTTTTTACCTACTACCGAAAGCATCTGATCAATAAACTGTTTTTTACTATTTGGGCGGACTTTAATTATGCGTATATATCCACCTCCACCACGTTTACTTTCAACTAGGTATCCCCGTTCAATTGTAAAACGAGTATTAATTACATAATTAATTTGGGATGGAACACATTGGAATTTACTTGCAATCTCGCTTCGTTTAATTTCTAAAACATCTTCTTCACTTTTTTCCAAGATCTTCTTTAAATACTCCTCAATAATATCAGAGATACTTCTCAAATGTTCTCCCTCCAACATTTACAAAGCTGCTGGTAATTGACTTTGACTATATTTGACTTTAATATATTATATTATTTTTTTAAACAAATGGCAATTGAAGCTAATGAATGAAATACATTTTATGCATAATCCACAATTAATTATTTTAAAAAATCCTTTTTACAAACTTTTTTATATCGTTATGGTCTGTTGTAAAACTTTCCACATATATTAGTAAAAATGGTTCTTTGTTAAATGTTGGGGTTTAAGCATCCTAGCTTAAACATAGAGCTATCCATAAGTTACCAAACATCTATAATGTTTTAATTTGTTTCGTTGACGGACGCGCATCCAGTGGCACGGCCTCAGCCTCCTCAACGCGCATGCTCGTTTGCGCATGTCTATAGGCTCGTGTGCCTGACACTTCACTTTCGGCACAAAGGCTTTTGCTGTTCCCGCAGGACTCTGAATACGCTTCACTGATTCTGCACCGCAGGAAAAATGTGAAACATTTTTGCGAGTCGCCGCCAACTTCACATCAAATTGCCAGTGTTTTTACCTTAATCGATAGCCCATAGTTAACCAACATGAACCCTTGTGTGATAATAAAATTCTTGCACGGAATCGTTTAAAATTTTTAAACCCAAATGCATTGCGTTTAATCACTTTTGTATAATTATTAATTCCTTCTAAAAATCCGTTTGAATAGTCATATACAAAGCTATTTAGAACTTCTACTTGCCAGTTTTTTAATGTTCGAATATTTGTTATAAACCCCGGAACGCCGGACTTTTCAACCGTTTCATAAAAGTGATACAATTCCTCTTGTGTCTGTCTAATATTCTCTGCACCGTTATGTTTTTCTTGGTTAAACCACTTATTAAATTCTTCTTTCAATTTGTATGCTATTTTTAATTCATCGGACATTTGACAATATCGGTTTAGCCATCATCGTTGATGGTGATTTAGTTTATCACTATTTTTGTAGAATATATGTCTCATTTTCTTACACTTTTTACGATCATAGTCCTCCCATTTGGACTGAACACGTCTGCGAACTGCGTCAAGCGCCCAATAAATATACCGACAAAAGTGGAATCGATCCGTAATGATTATCGGTTTATTCAAAGCTTTTTCAACTGCTGCTTTAAAGGATGGACTCATATCCATTATGACAATTTCAACATTAGCTCCGTATTTTCGAAGATCATTAACAATTGTCCGTTTTCTCCGATTAGGAAGGATATCGATTGGTTCTTTTGTTTCCCCATTTGCGATAATAAGTTGGTATTTTCCTTCTTTTGTATCGCCTTTATATTCATCTATCGCAATTACACGTGGAAGTTGCTCGATATCCTTTAGCTCACGTTTTGCAATTTCATCAAATCGCCGTATAATTGTTGATGTTGAAGCACCGAATTGTTGGCCCATTTCTTTAAATGTTTTCGCTTTTATACAAGGCAAATGAACAGCCTGGTTCCACTCTTTGGAAAAACGTTTATAACGTTCTACAATTGTATTCTTTTCATAAAAACTTTTTCCGAAAAGCCTCACATTTATATCTTCTTTTCCGATAAAAAATATAACATAAGCGTTCAAACCATTTTAAATGCTTGATTTTCTGGATTCGATAATCATGAATTTTACGCGTTTTTTCACTACATTTTGGACATTTGTGGAGCTTTATAGGCATCTCCACATAAATCGCAA